>NZ_JBEZMM010000006.1:0-281856 GCF_040652715.1 Streptomyces sp. NPDC048196
GCTGACCCGGTCGCCGTGGATCTCCCGCTGGAACTTGCCGGTGTGGCTGGCCGGGACCGAGGCGATCTCCTCGGGCGCCGCGCCCCACGGTGCCGGTGACGAGCCGTCAGGCGTCGGCGCTCTCCATGCGCTCGCGGAGGCTGCGGGGGCGCATGTCGGTCCAGACCTCGTCGACGTAGGCGGAGCACTCGTCCTGGGTGCCCTCCTTGCCGACGGCGTGCCAGCCGGCGGGGATCTCCAGGTCGGCGAGCCAGAGCGAGTACTGGTCCTCGTCGTTGCGCAGGACCTGGTAGCGGGCGTTCTCGTCCATGTCGATTCTCCTTGCGTGAGGGTGGGTTGGACGGTTGGGGTGGTTGGGGTGGGTTGAGTGAGTGTGTGGTGGGTCGGGGGGTGGTTCAGGGGCTGTTACGGGCGGCGTGCCTGGCTATCTGGTGGAGGGCCTCGGTGAAGTCCTCGGCGACGGCGCGGACGGTGGTCTCCTCGTGGGTGTCGGGGCGGTAGTGCCAGGTGAAGGTGAGGCGGCCGTTCTGGACGGCACCGACCGCCTCCAGGAGGTGGGAGCCGGGGTCGCGGGGGTCGTGGTCCTGGCCGAAGCTGCCGTGTTCGGTGCGGATCAGGCCGCCGTCGGTGCCGGTGCCGGTACCCGTGCCCGTGCGGCGGGAGTCCCATTGGCCAAGGTAGTTGAAGACGAGTTGGCCGTGACCGGTGCGCTCCAGGCGTTGGCGGACGTCCGGGCTGCCGTAGGTGCGCAGGGCGCCGAAGCCGAGGCCGTTGCCGGGGACGGTGCGGAGTTGCCGTCGGACGGACTTGACCAGGGCCCGCCAGTCCCGGGTGGGGCCGAGGTCGGTGCGGTCGGGGATGTGCAGGCCGACCGGGTGGACGGTGGTGAACCAGCCGACGGTGCGCGAGAGGTCGACGCCGTCCAGGACGTCCTCGCGGCCGTGCCCTTCGAGGTCCACGGAGACCCGGTCCCGGTCGGTCCAGCGAGCCAGGGCGAGGGCGAGGGCGGCGAGCAGGACGTCGTTGATGCGGGTGCGGTAGGCGGTGGGGGCGGCCCGGAGGAGTGCGGTGGTGTCGGGTTCGTCCAGGCTGAGGGTCAGGGTCCTGGTTTCGGCGGCGGTGGCGGGCTCCGGGGTGTGGTCCACGGGGAGCGGGGCGGAGGCCAACGCCTCTTCCCAGTAAGGGAGTTCGTGGTCCAGGGCGCCCGCGGCGACGTGTGCGGCGAGGCCGCGTGCCCAGTCGCGGAAGGAGGTGGTGCGGGCGCCGAGCGTGACCGGGTGGCCCTGGGCGGCCTGGTGGTAGGCGGTGTCCAGGTCGTCCAGGAGGATCCGCCAGGACACCGCGTCGATGACGAGGTGGTGGGCCACCAGGAGCAGGTAGCCGGGCCGGTCCTGGCCGCCGGTGAAGAGCGCGGCGCGGAGCAGCGGGCCCCGGCCGATGTCGAAGCCGGTGTGCAGGGTGTCGGCGGTCGCGCGGAGGGCGGTGTCGGTCTGGTCGGGGGTGAGGCCGGTCAGGTCGTGGTGGGAGAGGAGACGGTCCGGGGTGGCCGGCGGGGCCGGGTTGTGCTGGCGCCAGCGGCCGTCCTGTTCGGTGAAGCGCAGCCGGAGGGCGTCGTGGTGGGTGAGGAGGGCGGTGAGTGCCGCTTCCAGTGCGGTGGGGTCGGGTGCGCCGTCGAGTTCGAGCAGTGCGGACTGGTTGAAGTGGTGGTGGTTGGCGCGGGGGGTGGTCAGGAACCAGTGCTGGATGGGGGTGAGGGGCAGGTCGCCGGTGACCGGGCCGTCGTCGGTCCGGTCGGGTCCGGTGGTCACCACGGTGGCCAGTTCGGCGACCGTTTGATGGGTGAACAGGTCCTTGGTCGCGAGGTGCAGTCCGGTGCGGCGCAGTCGTGAGACGACCTGCATGCTGAGGATCGAATCGCCGCCGAGGGCGAAGAAGTTGTCGTCGGCGCCCACGGTGTCGAGGCCGAGGACCTCGGCCCAGATCTGGGCGATGCGGCGTTCGGTGTCCGTGCGCGGGGCGACGTGGTGGGCGGTGGGGACGGTGGACGGGGCGGGTGCGGGCAGGGCCCGGCGGTCGGTCTTGCCGTTGGGGGTGAGGGGCAGCTCCGTCAGCGGGACGAACACCGACGGCACCATGTGGGGCGGGAGGGTGTGGGCGAGGTCGGTGCGCAGTTCCTGGACGTCCAGGGCCTCCGGTGGCCCGTCGGCGGGGACGACGTAGGCGACCAGCCGGCCGGGGGCGGCGGGCTCGGCGCCTGAGGTGCCGGTGGTGCGGACCACGACGGCGGCGTCCCGGACCTGCGGGGCGCGCCGCAGTGCGGTCTCGATCTCGCCGGGTTCGATGCGGTAGCCGCGGACCTTGACCTGGTCGTCGGTGCGTCCGGCGTAGCGCAGTTGGCCGTCGGCGTCCCACCGCACCAGGTCTCCGGTGCGGTACATCCGGCTGCCGGGCGGGCCGTAGGGGTCGGCCGGGAAGCGGGCGGCGGTCAGTCCGGGGCGGGCCAGGTAGCCGCGGGCGAGTCCGGCGCCGGCCACGTACAGCTCGCCGGTGACGCCGACCGGTACGGGGCGCAGGGCGCCGTCCAGGACGTAGGCGCGGGTGCCGGCGACGGGGTGGCCGATGGGCGGGGCGCCCGCTCCGGGGGTGAGTGGTCCGGTCCAGGTGGCCACCACGGTGGCTTCGGTGGGGCCGTACGAGTTGATCATGCGGCGGCCCGGGGCCCAGTGGTCGACGAGGTCGGCCGGGCAGGCCTCGGCGCCGACGATGAGGGTGCGCAGCTCCGGGAGGGTGCGGGCGGTTTCGGGCGGGACGGTGGCGAGTGCGGCGGGCGGGATCAGGGTGTGGGTGATCCGCCGGTCGGCGAGCACCTGGGCGAGCCGGTCGCCGACCAGCGGTCCCTCCTCCCCCGCGATCAGGGTGGCGCCGGCGAGCAGGGAGATGCACAGCTCCAGGACGGAGGCGTCGAAGCTGGGCGAGGCGAACTGGAGGACCCGGTCGCCGGGGTGTACGTCGTAGCGGTCGGCGGCGGCCGCGGCGAAGCCGGCGAGTCCGGTGTGCGTGACGACCACGGCCTTGGGGGTGCCGGTGGAGCCGGAGGTGTAGATGACGTAGGCGGGGTGGTCGGTGGTGAGGGGGTCGAGGCGGTCCGCGTCGGTGGGGGCGGTCGTGGGGCCGTCGGGGCACCACACGTCCGCCGGGTCGTCGAGGACCAGGGCCGCCGCGGAGTCGCGGACCATGAACTCCCGTCGTTCGGCCGGGTAGGCGGGGTCGACGGGCAGGAACGCGCCGCCGGCCTTCGCGACCGCCAGTTGCGCCACGACCATGTCGGTTCCGCGGGGCAGCGCCAGCGCGACCAGGCGCTCGGGGCCGATCCCGCGGGAGATCAGCCGGTGGGCCAGGCGGTTGGCGGCGGTGTCCAGCTCGGCGTAGGTCAGCACGCGGTCGCCGTCGGCGACGGCGGGGGCGTCGGGGCACCGGGTGACCTGCCGTGCGAACAGCTCGGGCAGGGGGGCCGGCGGGACCTGGGGAGCGTCGCCGTGCCGGTCGGTGAGCAGGCGCCGCAGTTCCTCGGCGGGCGCCAGCGGGAGCGCGCCGAGGGGGCGTTCGGGGTCGTCGGCGAGGGCGGTGAGCAGGGTGGTGAGCTGGTCGGCGATCCGGTGTGCGGTGTCGGCGTCGAACAGGTCGGTGTGGTAGGTGAGCAGCCCGTGCAGGGCGCCGGAGTCCGCCTCGGCGAACTCCAGGGTGAGGTCGAAGGGCGCCTCTTCACGCTCGGGCTCGATGTCGCTGACCTGGAGGCCGGGCAGGTCCATCGGCGCGCCGGGGGCGTTCTGCAGCACCACCATGGCTTGGAAGAGCGGGGTGCGGCTGGTGTCGCGGTCCGGCTGGACCTCGTCCACCACCCGCTCGAACGGCACGTCCTGGTGCGCGAAGGCGTCCAGCACGGTGTCGCGGACGTCGGCGAGGAAGTCCGGGAAGGACCGCTCCGGTTCGACGGTGGAGCGCAGTACCAGGGTGTTGACGAAGAAGCCGATCAGCCGCTGGGTCTCCGGACGTTCGCGGCCCGAGGTGACCGTGCCGACGGCGATGTCCCGCTGTCCGGAGAGCCGGGCGAGGAGCGTCTGGACCGCGGCGACCAGGGTCATGAACAGGGTGGTCTGCCGGGTCCGGCCGAACTCGGCGAGCCGGCGGGCGGTTTCCGGCGGCAGCACGAGCCCGGTCGTGGCGCCGTGCCGGGTGCGGACCGGCGGCCGGGGCCGGTCGGTGGGCAGTTGGAGCGGTTCGATGCCGGTCAGCCGCTCCTTCCACCAGCGCAGTTGGTCCTCGGCGGCCGGGCCGGTGAGCGCGGTGCGCTGCCACTGGGCGACGTCGGCGTACTGCACGGGCAGCGGCGGCAGGGTGGCCGGGCTGCCGGTCAGCGCGGCGCGGTAGAGGTGGGCCAGGTCGCCGGTGAGGATCCCGGTCGACCAGCCGTCGGTGACGATGTGGTGCAGGGTCAGGGTCAGCACGTGGTGGTCGTCGGCGAGCCGGATCAGTCCGGCCCGCAGCAGGGGCCCGCGGCGCAGGTCGAAGGGGCGGGTGCGCTCGTCGGCGAGCAGCCGCGCCAGTCGCGCCGGGCGGTCGGCGGGCGGCAGTTCCGTCAGGTCGTGCAGCGGCAGTGGGACGTCCTGCGGCGGGTGGACGATCTGGACGCCCTGGCCGTCGACGGAGTCGAAAGTGGTGCGCAGCGATTCGTGCCGGGCCGCCAGTGCGGTCAGGGCGGCGGTGAGCGCGGTGGTGTCCAGCCGGCCGCGCAGCCGCAGGGCGAGCGGGGTGAGGTACTCGGTGCTCTCCGGCGCGAAGGAGTCCAGGAACCACAGGCGTTGCTGGGCGAAGGACTGTGGCAGCGGGGTGTCACGGCCGACCGGGACCAGGGCGGTGCCCGGCCGGCCGGCGGGCTGTTCGGGCGCGGTGAGCAGGGCGGCGAGGGCGGCTGGAGTCGGGTGGGTGAACACGGCCCGCGGGGTCAGCTCGGTGCCGAACGCCTCCGCCAGCCGGGAGGTGAGCCGGATGCTGAGGATGGAGTCGCCGCCGAGGGCGAAGAAGTCGTCCGTCATGCCGACCTCGGGCACGCCGAGCACGTCGGCCCAGATGGCGGCGGTGCGGCGTTCGGCGTCGGTGCGTGGTGCGACGGCCTCGGCACGGCCGGTGGCGGCGTCGGGTGCCGGCAGGGCGGCCCGGTCGACCTTGCCGTTGGCGCTCAGCGGCAGCGCGTCCAGCGGGACGACGGCGGTGGGCACGAGGTAGTCGGGCAGGGTGCGGCGGGCGTGGGCGCGCAGCGCGTCGGGGTCGAGTCCGTCGTGTCCGACGACGTAGGCGACGAGCTGTTTGGCGCCGGACCGTCCTTCGCGGGCCACCACGGCCACGTCCGCGACGGCCGGATGGGCGGCGAGGGCGCCCTCGACCTCGGCGGGTTCGACCCGGAAGCCGCGGATCTTGACCTGGTCGTCGGCGCGGCCGAGGAACTCGACGGTGCCGTCGGGGTGCCGGCGGGCGAGGTCGCCGGTGCGGTACATGCGGGTTCCGGGCGGGCCGGACGGGTCGGCGAGGAAGCGTTCGGCGGTCGCGCCGGGCCGGCCGAGATAGCCGCGGGCGACGCCCTCGCCGGTCAGGTAGAGCTCGCCGGCCGTGCCGGGCGGTACGGGCCGCAGCCGGGTGTCGAGGACGTGCACCCGCATGTCGTCGAGGGGCCGTCCGATGGGCACCGGGTCGGGCACCGCGGCCGCGTCGGTCATGGCGTGGGCGGTGGCGAAGGTGGTGGTCTCGGTCGGACCGTAGCCGTCCACGACGGTCAGGCCGGGGCAGGCGTCGAGTACCCGGCGCACGGCCGCGGCCGGGACCACGTCGCCGCCGGTCCACACCTGGCGCAGCCCCGCGAAGCAGTCCGGCGCGTCCTGCGCCAGCAGCCGGAACAGCCCGGCCGTCAGCCACAGCGCGGTCACCTCTCCCCCGCCGGCCAGCCGCCGCAGCAGGGCCGCGTCGACGGCGCCCGGCGGGGCGACCACGATGCGGCCGCCGTTCAGCAGCGGCGCCCAGACCTCGAAGGTGGCGGCGTCGAACGCCACGGGAGAGTGCAGCAGAACCCGTTGGCAGCCGGTTCCCTGGAAGCGGCTGTCGGTGGCGAGCGCGGCCACGTCGCGGTGGCGCACGCCGACGGCCTTGGGCTCGCCGGTCGAGCCGGAGGTGAACATCACGTAGGCGAGGCGGTCGGGGTCGGTGGCCGCTGCCGGCGGTGGGCCGGCCGGGCCGTCGGTGCGGGCGTCGGTCACGTCCCGGTCGGTCAGCCGCACCGTGACCCCCGCCTGCTGGAGCAGGGTGCGGCGGCGCTCCTCGGGGGCGCGGACGTCCACCGGGACGTAGGCGCCACCGGCCTTGAGGACCGCGAGCTGGGCCACGACGAGCGCCACCGAACGCTCCATGAGCAGCGCCACCCGGCCCTCGGCGGGCAGCCCCGCGGCGCACAGGCGGTGGGCCAACTTGTTTGCCCAGTCGTCGAGTTGACGGTAGGTCAGCTCTTGTTCGTGGTCGGTGACGGCGAGGGCGTCCGGGGTGCGGCGCACCTGCTCGGCGAAGTGGGACACCGGTGAACCGGGCGGCGTCCGGCGTGCCGGGGTGTTCCACCGGTGCAGCAGGGCGCGGTCGGCGTCGGTGAGCGGGTCGAGGTCGTCCACGGTGCGGGCGGTGCCGTCGGCGACGGCGGTGAGCAGGGCCCGCAGCCGGTCCGCGGTGCGCTCCACGGTGGTGCGGTCGAACAGCGCCGGGTCGTAGGCGAGGCCGAAGCCGAGGCGGTCGGCGAGGTAGGCGCGCAGGCACAGCGGGAAGGTGGGGGCGTCGTCGGCGCGCACGTCGGTGATGCGGATGCCGGCGTCGGCCGCGGCGGTCTCGTCGAAGGGGTAGTTCTCGAAGACCACCATGCTGTCGAACAGTGGCTCCCCCGCGGGGAGTTCGCTCAGTGCCTGGATGCGGGCGAGTGAGACGAAGTCGTAGCGGCGGGAGTCGCTCTGCTGCTCCTGGAGGTCGCGCAGCCAGTGCGGTACGGTCCGGGCGCCGTCGATCCGGGCCCGGGTCGGGACGGTGTTGATGAACATGCCGACCATGGAGGCCACACCGGCGAGCTCGGCCGGACGGCCGGAGACGGTGGTGCCGAACACGACGTCGCGGCGGCCGCCGGAGCGGGCCAGCAGCAGCGCCCAGGCACCCTGGACGACGGTGTTGACGGTGAGTCCGTGGCGTTGGGCCATGGTGCGCAGCCGGTCGGAGGCCTCGGGGGGCAGTTCGACGGCGACGCTGTCGGTCGCCCGGGCGCGGTGCGCCTCGGTGGGCCGCCGGTCGTACGGCAGGGGGGTGCGGGCGGTGCATCCGGCCAGCACTTCGGCCCAGTGCCGCTCGGCCTGCTCCTCGTCCTGGTCCGCCAGCCACTGGAGGAAGTCCCGGAACGGGCGGCGGGCCGGCGGGCGGACGGTGGCGCCGCGGGCCGCGGCGGCGTACTGCGCGCACACGTCGGTGAAGATCTGGCCGGTGCTCCACCCGTCGAGCATCAGGTGGTGCGAGGACCACACCAGGACGACCTCGTCGCCGGGGAGCGCGGCCACCGCGATCCGGCTGAGCGGGGCGCGGGTGAGGTCCACGCCGGTGGCGCGTTCCTCGGCGAGCAGCTTCTCCAGCGCCCGGTCGCGTTCGCCCGGCGTCAGTGCCCGCCAGTCGTGGTGGGTGACGGGCAGGACGGCGTGCCGGTGGACGACCTGGACGGGGTGCGGCAGGCCGTGCCAGTGAACGCTGCTGCGCAGGGCCGGGGTGTGGTCGGCGACCCGCTGCCAGGCCGCGGCGAAGGCGTGTGGGTCGGCGATGCCGGCGATCCGGACCGCCATCTGGTCGAAGTAGGCGCCGTCGTCGTCGACCAGCTGATGGAAGAGCATGCCGGCCTGGAGCGGGGTCAGCGGATGGATGTCCGCCACGTCGCTGCCGTCGCCGGCGAGCAGGTCCACCTGGTGCTGGTCGAGTCCGGCGAGCGGGAAGTCGGAAGGGGTGCGGCCGCCGGTGTCCGGGCGGGCGCAGTGCGCGACGATCTCGTCCAGCGCCGCGAGGGTGTCCTCGGCGAGTCGGCGCACGGTGGACTCGTCGTAGACGGCGGGCGGGTAGGTCCAGCCCAGTTCGAGCCGGCCGTCCTGGACCACGCCGGTCACGTCCAGCAGGTAGCTGCGTTCCTCGGCGGGGTCGGTGTCCTGGCCGGCGGGCGGCAGGGCGGCGCGGTAGAGGCCGTCGTCCGCCGGCCGGTCCGCGGCGGCGACGTCCCACCGGCCGTGGTAGTTGAAGCCGATGCGCGGCCGTGGCGCGTCGGGCAGCGGGGCGTCCGGGGCGAGGTGGCGCAGTGCGCCGTAGCTCAGTCCGCGCCGCGGGACGGCCCGCAGCTGTTCCTTGACGGACCGGACGGTGTCGCGCCAGTCGGCGTCCGGGTCGACGGTCAGGGCGAGCGGGAATTCCGCGGTGAACCAGCCGACGGTGCGGGACAGGTCCAGGTCGTCGAAGAGGTCCTCGCGGCCGTGCCCCTCGATGCCGAGGAGGACGGTGTCCCGGCGGCTCCAGCGGCTCAGGGTGCGGCCGAGGGCGCTGAGCAGCACATCGTTGACCTGGGTGCGGTAGACGTCCGGGACCTGGCGCAGCAGGGCGTCGGTCGTGTCCCGGTCCAGGCGGACGGTCACGGTGGCGGCGGCGCCCTGCGGGCGGGCGCCGGGCCGGTCGACGGGGAGGGCGGCGGGCGTGCGGCAGATCCGGGTCCAGTACGGCAGGTCGTCCGCGAAGGCGCCGGAGCGGGTGTGCCGTTGCAGGCGGTGGGCCCACTGTGCGTAGCCGGTGCTCGCCGGGGGCAGGGCGGCCGGGCGGCCGGCGGAGGTGTTGCGGTAGGCGGCCTCCAGGTCGGCCAGCAGGATGCGCCAGGACACCCCGTCGATGACCAAGTGGTGGGCGGTGAGCAGGAGTTGGGGCGGGTGTACGGGACCGCGGTCGAAGAGGAGGGCGCGCACCACGCGGCCCTCGGTGGGGTCCAGGGAGGTCTGTGCGTCGGTGGCCGCGCGCTGGACGGCGTCCTCCTGCGCGCGGTCGTCGAGGCCGGCCAGGTCGTGGTGCGCGAAGACGTCCCCGGGTGCGGCGGGCAGCACCTCCTGGTGCCAGGTGCCGTCGGCGTGCCGGAACCGGGTGCGCAGGGCCGGGTGGTGGGCGATCAGGGCGTCGACGGCGCGGCGCAGGGCTTCCGGGTCGGTGCCCGGGGCCAGTGCCAGCCGCTGGGTCATCGTGAAGTGCAGCCGGTCGCCGGGCCGGCGGTCGTCGAGGTACCAGTGCTGGACGGGCGTGAGCGGCGCCGGTCCGGCCGGGGTGGCGGCGTCGGCCGGCGGGGCGGCCACCGATCCGGTGCGCAGGGCGAGTTCGGCGACGGTCTGGTGGCGGAAGACGTCCTTGGAGGTGAGGGCGAGGCCGGCCTGGCGGGCCCGGGAGACGATCTGGATGCTGAGGATCGAGTCGCCGCCGAGCGCGAAGAAGTTGTCCTCGACACCGATCCGGGGCGTGCCGAGCACCTCGGCCCAGATGCCGGCGAGCAGGGTCTCGGTGGCGGTGCGCGGGGCCACGTACGGGGTGTCGGTGTCCGGCTGGAGCGGGGGTGCGGGCAGGGCGCGCCGGTCGGTCTTGCCGCTGCTGGTCCGGGGCACTCGCGCGAGCGGGACGAAGGCCGCGGGGACCATGTAGTCGGGCAGCGTACGGCGCAGGTGGACGCGGAGTTCCTCGGCGGCGGGCTGCCGGGTGCCGCTCGGCACGACGTAGGCCACCAGCATCGTGCGGCCGGTCTGGGTGCGAGCCGCGACGACGGCGTCGCCGACCTCGGGGTGGTCGAGGAGGGCCGCTTCGACCTCGCCGGGCTCGATGCGGAAGCCGCGGATCTTGACCTGGTCGTCGGTGCGTCCGAGGAATTCCAGGAGTCCGTCGGGGTGCCGGCGGGCACGGTCGCCGGTGCGGTACATCCGGGTGCCGGGCGGGCCGAACGGGTCGGCGACGAAGCGCCCGGCGGTCAGGCCGGGCCGACCCCGGTAGCCGCGGGTGACCTGCGCGCCGGCCAGGTACAGCTCACCGGGCACGCCGACCGGTACGGGGCGCAGCGCGCCGTCGAGGACGTAGGCGCGCAGGTTGCGGCCGGGCCGTCCGATGACCGGGTGCGCGGCGTGGTCGGTGAAGCGTCCGTAGACGGCGTCGACGGTGCATTCGGTGGGGCCGTAGATGTTGTACGCGGTGACGCCGGGCAGCGCGCGGAGCTGCTGCCAGGCGGCGGTGCCGACGGCCTCGCCGCCGATCAGGACGATCCGGGGGCGGTGGCCGTCGGTGGTGAACAGTCCGGCGGCCAGCAGCTCGTGCAGGAAGGACGGCGTCACGTTGAGGCAGTCCAGGCGGTGGGCGGCGATCTGTGCGACGAACGCGGCCGGGTCGAGCCGTACGTCCTCGTCGATCAGGTGCACCTGCTGTCCGAGGGCCAGCAGCAGCGGGCCCTCCCAGGAGGTGTCGAAGGAGAAGGCGGCGCTCAGCGCGGCGCGCAGCGGGGTGCCGTCGGCGGTGTGCGGGGCGACCAGCCCTTCGCGGTGGTCGTGGCAGAGGTTGACGAGCTGGCGGTGTTCGACGGCGACGCCCTTGGGGCGGCCGGTGGAGCCGGAGGTGTAGGTGAGGTAGGCGGTGTGGGCGGGGTGCAGCGGGGCGACGCGGTCGGCGTCGGTGGGGTTGTGGGTGGGCTGCCGGTCCAGCGGGGCGTCGCGCAGCGCGTCAGGGGTGAGAACGGTCTGCGGCGCGGCGTCCGCGAGGAGGTACGCCACCCGGTCCGCGGGCAGCTCCGGGTCGACGGACAGCTGGGTGCCGCCGGCCTTGAGGACGGCCAGCAGTGCCACGAACATCTCCGTGGTACGCGGGAGTTGGACGGCGACCACCCGCTCGGGGCCGACCCCGAGCGAGATGAGGTGGTGGGCCAGCCGGTTGGCGCGGGTGTTGAGCTCCGCGAAGTCGAGGGTGGCGTCCCGCGCCACCAGTGCGGTGGCGTGCGGGGTACGGGCCACCTGGGCCTCGAACAGCTCCGGGAACGTGGCGGCGGGCACCGGCAGCGGGGCGCCCTGCCACTCCTCCAGCACCTGGTGGCGCTCCGCGTCGGACAGCAGCGGCAGCTCGCCCACCGGGCGCCCGGGGTCGTCGGCGACGGCTTCCAGCAGCAGGCGCAGCCGGCCGGTCAGCCGCTCGACGGTGTCCCGGTCGAACAGGTCGGTGTGGTACTCGACGAAGCCGGTGAGGCCGCCGCCGTCCTGCTCGACGAAGTCGAGGCCGAGGTCGAAGGTGGCGCTCCGGCCCGGCGGCTGGACCGTCTCGACGTCCAGACCGGGCAGCTGTGGCGCCCGGCCGCCCAGGTTGTGCAGGGCAACCATGACCTGGAACAGCGGGGTGCGGCTGGTGTCCCGTTCCGGCTGGAGCGCGTCGACGACCCGCTCGAACGGCACGTCCTGGTGGCCGAAGGCGTCCAGCACGGTGCCGCGCACCTGTGACAGCAGCGCGTCGAACGGCTCCTCGGCGCGCACCTGGGTGCGCAGCACGAGGGTGTTCACGAACATGCCGACCAGATGCTCCAGTTCGGGGCGTTCACGGCCGGCGGTCACGGTGCCGACGGCGATGTCCTCCTGGCCGGCCCAGCGGGCGAGGAGGACCTGGCAGGCCGCGAGCAGGGTCATGTAGAGAGTGGCGTCGGCACGCCGGCCGGTCTCCCGCAGCCGTTCGGTCAGCGCGGCGGGCAGCGAGAACTCCAGCAGTGCGCCGTTCTTGGTGCGCACCGCGGGCCGGGGCCGGTCGGTGGGCAGCTCCAGCGGGGCGAGGTCGGCCAACTGCTCGCGCCAGTAGGTGAGTTGCTGCTCGGCGTCGGCGGACCGGGCGCGTTGCCAGGCGGCGTAGTCGGCGTACTGGACGGGCAGCGGGGGCAGGTCGGGCCGGCGGTCCTGCAGGGCCGCGGCGTACAGCTCGCCCAGGTCCCGGCCGAGGACGGCGGTGGACCAGCCGTCGGTGACGATGTGGTGCAGGGCCAGGGTCAGTACGTGCTCGTCCGCGGCGAGGCGGATCAGCCGGGTGCGCAGCAGCGGTCCGCGGCCCAGGTCGAAGGGGGTGGCGGCCTCGGCGGTGAGCAGCTCGTCGAGGGCGCCCGGGCGCGCGTCGGCCGGCACGGCGGACAGGTCGTGCGTCGGCAGGTCCACCGCGCGGGGCGGGTGGACCTGCTGGCGGGCGCGGCCGTCCTGCTCGGCGAAGGTGGTGCGCAGCGGTTCGTGCCGGGCCACCAGGCCGTCCAGGGCGGTGTGCAGTGCGGCCTCGTCGAGCCGGCCGCGCAGGCGCAGCACGAAGAAGGTCAGGTATTCGGTGCTGCCGGGCTCGAAGTGGTCGAGGAACCACAGGCGTTGCTGGGCGAACGAGAGCGGGAGGGCGCTGTCGCGGTCGGCCGGCGGGATCGGGTCGGCCGGTGGCCGGCGGTCCGCGGCCGGGTCGGGCAGTGCGGCGGCCAGGGCGGCCACCGTCGGCCGGGTGAACAGCAGCCGCGGTGAGACGTCCACGCCGAAGGCGGCGCGCAGCCGGGAGGTGACGCGGATGGCGAGGATCGAGTCGCCGCCCAGCGCGAAGAAGCTGTCCTCGACGCCGATCTCCTCGGTGTCCAGGACCTCGGCCCAGACGCCGGCGACGAGCCGTTCCGCCGCGGTGCGCGGGGCGGTGTGCCGCTCGCCGGCGGCGAAACCGTCCGGGCCGGGGGCGGGCAGCGCCCGGTGGTCGAGTTTGCCGTTGACGGTCAGCGGCAGCGCGTCCAGGGCCACATAGGCCGCGGGGACCATATGGGCGGGCAGGGTCCGTTCCAGGTGGGCGCGGAGTGTGGCGGCGGACGGCGGGGTCTGCCGGCCGGTGCCGACGACATGGGCGACCAGCCGCCGCACACCGGGGGTGTCCTCACGCACGGAGACCACGGACGCGTCGATCGCGGGGTGGGCGTTCAGCGCGGCCTCGATCTCGCCGGGTTCGATGCGGAAGCCACGGATCTTGACCTGCTGGTCGGCCCGGCCCAGGTACACCAGCGTGCCGTCGCGCCGCCACCGGACGCGGTCGCCGGTGCGGTACATCCGGGTGCCGGGCGGCCCGTAGGGGTTGGCGACGAACCGTGCGGCGGTCAGGCCGGGGCGGTTCAGATAGCCGCGGGCCAGGCCCTCGCCGGCCACGTACAGTTCGCCGACGGCGCCGGGCGGCACGGGGGCGAGAGCACCGTCGAGCACATGGAGCCGCAGGTCGGGCAGGCCTGAGCCGATGGCGCTGCCGGTGGCGCCGGTCACCGTGGCGCGGTCGAGCGGCGCGTGGGTGACGTGCACGGTGGTCTCGGTGATGCCGTACATGTTGACCAGGGCCGGGGCGGTGTCCGAGTGCCGCTCGTACCAGTCGGTGAGCTTGCCGAGGTCGAGGGCTTCGCCGCCGAAGATGACGTACCGGAGCGTCAACCTGCCGCTGAGTTCCGGGTGTTCGGCGTCGGCACGCATCAGCGGGTAGAACGCGGAGGGCGTCTGGTTGAGCACGGTGACCCGCTCGTCCGCCAGCAGGCGGAGGAGGTCCGCCGGGGACCGGGCGAGGTCGTGCGGGACCACGACCAGGCGGCCGCCGTGCAGCAGGGCGCCCCAGATCTCCCACACGGAGAAGTCGAAGGCGTAGGAGTGGAACAGGGTCCACACGTCGTGCGCGTCGAAGCCGAACCGGTCGCGGGTGGTGGAGAACAGCCGCACCACGTTGGCGTGCGGGACGACCACACCCTTGGGCCGGCCGGTGGAGCCCGAGGTGTAGATGACGTAGGCGGGGCTCTCCGGCAGCGGGCGGTGCTCCGGCGCGAGGCCGGTGGCGGGGCGCCGGGCCAGGTCGGCGCGGACCTCGGGGTCGTCGAGGAGGAGTCGCGGCACGGCGTTGCCGCCGAGTCGTCCGGCGACCGCGGTGGTGGTGACGAGCAGGGCGGGGGCGGCGTCGGCGAGCAGGTGGGTGATGCGGTCGCCGGGAAGATCCGGGTCGACGGGTACGTAGGCCGCGCCGGTCTTGAGCACCGCCACGAGCGCGACCAGCAGGTCGGTCGAGCGGGGCAGGGCGAGCGCCACGAAGCGCTCGGGGCCGGCTCCGGACGCGGCCAGCCGGTGCGCCAACTGCTGTGCCCGGTAGTTGAGTTGGGCGTAGCTGAGGGTGTCGCCGGAGCAGGTCACGGCGGGGGCGTCGGGGGTGCGTGCCGCCTGGGCCTCGAACAGGTCGACCAGGGTCCGGTCGGGCCGGCCGTGCGCGGAGCCGTTCCAGTCCACCAGCATCCGCCGGCGTTCCTCGGCGGTCGTCCAGGCCAGCTCGCGCAGCGGCCGCTCGGGGCCGGCGGCGATCTCGTCGAGCAGCAGGCACAGCCGGTCGGCGAGGGAGCGGACGGTGTCCTCGTCGAAGAGGGCGGGGTCGTAGGCGAGGTCGAAGCCGAGGCGGTCGCCGTGGTGGGCGCGGAGCGCCAGCGGGAAGTTGGTCGCGTCCAGGGAGGAGACGTCCAGGATGCGCACACCGGCACCGGAGGTCCGGGCCTCGTCGAAGGGGTAGTTCTCGAAGGCGACCATGCTGCCGAAGAGGGCGGTGCCGGCCGGTACGTCGCTGAGCGAGGTCAGCTGGGCCAGCGAGACGGTCTCGAAGCGGCGGGACTCGGACTGGGCGTCCTGGAGGTCCCGCAGCCAGTCGGTGGCCGTGCGGTGGCCTTCGACCCGTACCCGGGTGGGCAGGGTGTTGATGAACATGCCCACCATGGCTTCGACGCCGGGCAGTTCGTCGGGGCGGCCGGAGACGGTGGTGCCGAACACCACGTCCGGCTCCCCGCTGTAGCGCGCCAGCAGCAGGGCCCAGGCACCCTGCACCACGGTGTTGAGGGTCAGGCCGCTGCGCCGCGCGGTGTCCTCCAGGGCGCGGGACCGCTCGGGGGTCAGGCCGGCGGCCAGGACGTCGGCGGAGCGGGCGCGGTGCGCCTCGCGCGGCGGGCGGTCGCAGGGCAGCGGGGTCGGGGTCGCGAAGCCGGCGAGGACGGTGCGCCAGTGCTCCTCGGCGGCGCGGCCGTCGCGGGTGGCGAGCCGGCGGACGTGGTCGGCGAAGGGGCGGCGGACCGGTGGAGTGGCGTCCCGGCCGGTGGTGAGGGCGGCGTACTCCTCACACACCTCGGTCAGCACCTGCGCCAGGCTCCAGCCGTCCAGGATCAGATGGTGCGAGGTCCACAGCAGCCGCAGCTGCCCGCCGGGCAGCCGGACGAGGGTGAGCCGCATCAGGGGTGCGGTGCCGAGATCGAGGCCCTGCGCCAGGTCCTCGGCGCGGAGGCGGGCCAGCCGGTCCGTGCGGGTGGCCTCGTCGAGGTCGCGCCAGTCCAGGTGGACGACCGGCACGGTGGCCCGGCGGTGCACGATCTGCAGCGGGGCCGGTACGCCGTCCCAGACGACGGAGGTGCGCAGTACGGGGGTCCGGTCGACCACCCGTTGCCAGGCCCGGGCGAAGGTCTCCGGTTCGGTCACCCCGTCGAGGAGCAGGGCGGCCTGGTCGAGGTAGACATCGCCGCCCCCGCCCGCCCCGTCGTCCCCGCCGACGAGGCGGTGGAAGAGCATGCCCTCCTGGAGGGGCGTCAGGGGGTAGAGGTCTTCGATGCCGCGCCCGTCGCCGATGAGGGGGTCGAGGCCGGCCTGGTCCAGTCCGGTGCAGGGGAAGTCGGAGGGGGTGCGGCCGCCGGCTTCGGGCCGGGCGCAGTGGGCGACGATCCCGGCGAGCGCCCGGACCGTGCCGTCGGCCAGGTCGCGGACCGTGTGCTCGTGGTGCACCTGGTCGCTGTAGTGCCAGGTCAGTTCCAGCACCCCGTCGGCCACTACGGCGGAGACGTCCAGCAGGTGGTCGAGCCGTGCGTCGGCGGCCAGGTCGCGGCCGGGGGCCGGGCCGGCGGGCGCGAAGTCGGCGTCCCGCGGGGTCTCCCACTGGCCGTGGTAGGTGAAGCAGACCTCGGGCAGCGGCCGGTCGCGCAGGGCGCGGGCGGCCGGGTCGGGTGAGCCGAGGCGGGCCAGCGCCTCGTAGCCGAGGCCGCGGCGCGGGACGGCCCGCAGCTGTTCCTTGACCGCCTTGAGCGTGCCGCCCCAGTCCGGGTCGCCCGCCGGTCCGGCCGGGGTGAGGGTGACCGGGTACTGGGTGGTGAACCAGCCGACGGTCCGGGACAGGTCGGGGGCGTCGGCGGCGGCCGGCTCACCCTCGGCGTGGAGGTCCTCGCGGCCGTGGCCCTCCAGTGCCACCGTCACCCGGTCGGTGCCCGCCCAGTCGGCGAGGACCCGGCCCAGTGCGCTCAGCAGGACGTCGTTGACCTGGGTGCGGTACACGCCGGGGACCCGGCGGAGCAGGGCCTCGGTGGTGTCGCGGTCGAGGCGGGCGCGTACGGTGCGGACCGACCCGGCGACCGGGGTGCCGTCGCGGTCCGCCGGCAGCGGGGTGCGCGGTACGGCGGTCTGCGCGCTCCAGTAGGGGAGGTCGTCGTCGAGGCCGCCGTTCCGGACATGGTGGGCGAGGGTGGTCGCCCAGGTGGTGAACGGCGTGCCGGAGGGCTCCAGTTGGACCGTCCGGCCGGCGGCGGCCTGGCGGTACGCGGTTTCCAGGTCGGCGAGGAGGATGCGCCAGGAGACGCTGTCGACGGCCAGGTGATGGGCCGTCAGGAACAGCTGGGGGCGCTCGTCCGGGCCGGGCAGGAACAGGGCGGCGCGCAGCAGGGTGCCGGCGGCCGGGTCCAGGGCGGCGCGGGCGGCGTCGGCCGCCTCGGTGCGGGCGGTGTCCCGGGCGGTGCCGCTGGTGCCGGACAGGTCGTGGCGGGTCAGCAGGCCGGGTGCCACGGGCGCTCCGGGGTGCTGGCGCCAGGTGTCGCCGGTGCGGACGAAGCGGGTGCGCAGCGCGGGGTGGTGTGCGGCGAGGGCGTGCAGGGCCTGTTCCAGGGCGGCATGGTCGAGGTCGTGCGGCAGGTCGAGCAGCATCGACATGGTGAAGTGCCGCTGCGGCCCGTGGGTGGCGAAGAACCATTCCTGGATGGGCGTGAGCGGGGCCGGGCCGGCATCCTGCTGCGGCCGGGGCGCGGTCGGCGGGGCGGTGCGCGCGGCGACCGCGGCGGCGAGGTCGGCAATCGTCTGGTGGCGGAAGACGTCCCGGGAGGTCAGCTGCCAGCCGGCGGCGCGGGCCCGGGAGACCGCCTGGATGCTGAGGATCGAGTCGCCGCCCAGCTCGAAGAAGTTGTCCGTCACACCCACCCGGGCGAGGCCGAGGACCTCGGACCAGATGGCGGCCAGCTCGCGCTCGGCCCGGGTGCGCGGCGCGACGAACTCCCGCTCGCGCGGAGCCGCGTCGAGGTCGGGCGCGGGCAGGGCGCGCCGGTCCAGTTTGCCGCTGCTGTTGAGCGGCAGGGCGTCGAGGACGACGAAGGCGGCGGGCACCAGGTGGCCGGGCAGGGTGCGGGCGAGGGCGTCGCGCAGGGCGGACGGGGTGGGCCGTCCGGTGGCCGAGGGCGCCACGTAGGCGGCCAGTCGGGCGTGGCCCTGGCCGGTGTCGACGGCGAGGACGGCCGCTTCGGCGACGTCCGGCAGGGCCAGCAGGGCCGCCTCGATCTCGCCGGGTTCGATGCGGTGGCCTCGGATCTTGACCTGGTCGTCGGCGCGGCCGAGGTAGTCGAGCCGTCCGTCGGCCGTCCAGCGGGCGAGGTCGCCGGTGCGGTACATCCGGCTGCCGGGCGGCCCGTACGGGTCGGCGGTGAAGCGGGCGGCGGTCAGGCCCGGGCGGTGCAGATAGCCGCGGGCGACCTGGGCGCCCGCGAGGTACAACTCGCCGCCGACGCCGGGCGGTACCGGCTGCAGCCGGTCGTCGAGGACGTAGGCGCGCACGTTGGCGAGCGGCCGGCCCACCACGGGCCGTCCGCTGCCGGTGATGCGGCCGGCCAGTGCGTCGACGGTGCACTCGGTAGGGCCGTAGAAGTTGTACGCGGCGGTGTCGGGCAGCGCGGACAGCTCGCGCCACAGCGCGGGGCCGACGGCCTCGCCGCCGAGCATCAGCACCCGGGGCCGGTGGCGGGGGTCGCCGAGCAGTCCGGCGGGCAGCAGTTGCCGGAGGTAGGAGGGGGTGAGGTCGAGGAAGTCGAGGCGGTGGGTGACGACGTACTCGACCAGCGCGGCGGGATCGAGCCGGGTGGTCTCGTCGATCAGGTGCAGGGGATGGCCGTCGGCCATCAGCAGGACGCCCTCCAGCGAGGTGTCGAAGGAGAAGGACGCGGTCAGGGCGACCCGCAGCGGTCCGCCACCGGCCTCGGCGACGAAGCCGTGCCGGTGGGCGGCCAGCAGGTTGGTCAGGGACCGGTGCTCGACGGCGACGCCCTTGGGGCGGCCGGTCGAGCCGGAGGTGTAGATGACGTAGGCGGTGTGGCCGGCGTGCAGCGGGGCGCGGCGGTCGGCGTCGGTGGGGTTCGTCGCCGGCAGGTCGCCGGGTACGGCGCGCAGCGCGGGCTCGTCGAGCACCAGCATCGGCCGGGCGTCGGCGAGCAGGAACTCCACGCGTTCGGCGGGCAGTTCGGGGTCGATGGGCAGGTAGCCGGCGCCGGTCTTGAGGACGGCGAGGAGGGCCACGATCATGTCGGCGGTGCGCGGCAGCCGCAGCGCGACGAGCCGTTCGGGGCCGGCGCCCCGGCGGATGAGGTGGTGGGCGAGCCGGTTGGCGCGGGCGTTGAGTTCGGCGTAGTCCAGGGTGGTGGCGCCGGCGACCAGTGCCGTGTGGTGCGGGGTGCGGGCGGCCTGCGCCTCGAAGACGCCGGGGTAGGTGGCGGGGGCGACGGGCAGGGCGGTGTCGTTCCACTCGGTGGTCAGCCGCCGCCGGTCGTCCTCGGCGAGCAGCGGCAGCTCGCCCAGCGGCCGGTCGGGTTCGGCGGCCACCCCGTCGAGCAGCAGGAGGAGTTGCTCGGCCATCCGCGTCACGGTCGGGGCGTCGAAGAGGTCGGTGCGGTACTCCAGCAACCCGGTCAGACCGTCGCCGTCGGGCACGAATTCCACGCTGAGGTCGAAGGTGGCCGAGCGGCGGGGCACCGTGACGTTCTCGGCGGTCAGTCCGCGCAGGCCGGCGGCGGCGGGCGGGGCGGGGTGGAGCAGGACCATGACGTCGAAGAGCGGATTGCGGCCGGCTTCCCGGGTCGTGCCGACCGCCTCCACCAGCCGTTCGAAGGGGGTGTCGTCGTGCGCGAAGGCGTCGAGGACGGTGGCGGCCGCGGTGTCCAGCAGGTCGCGGTAGGGGCGGGCGGTGTCGACCGGGCAGCGGAGCACGACCGTGTTGACGAAGAAGCCGACCGCGCGCTCCAGTTCGGTGCGGCCGCGCCCGGGGGTCAGGGACCCGAGGGTGATGTCGTCCTGCCCGGACCAGCGGGCGAACAGCGCCTGGCAGCCGGCGATCAGCGCGGCGAAGAGGGTGGTGTGCTGGTCGGCCGCCAGCTTCCTGAGGCGGGCCGTGGTCCGCGGCGGGACGTGGAAGGTGTGCACCGCGCCGCCGGCCGGTTCCGCCCCGTCACGGGGGTGGTCGAGCGGCAGCTCCAGCGGGACGACTCCGTCCAGTTGCTTGGTCCAGTAGGACAGCTGCTCCTGGAGCAGGGCGCCGGACAGCCGGCCGCGCTGCCACACGGCGAAGTCGGGGTACTGCGTCGCCACCGGCGCCAGGGCGGGCGTCTCCCCCGCGGCGAAGGCGTCGTGGAGCGTGCAGAGTTCCTCCAGCAGCACGCCCATCGACCAGCCGTCGGTGACGATGTGGTGCGCGGTGAGCAGCAGGACGTGCTGGTCGGGGGCGGTGCGGATCAGCAGGGCCCGCAGGAGCGGCCCGGTGCGCAGGTCGAACGGGCGGGAGTACTCGGCGAGCAGCAGCGCGTCGAGCGCCGCCTCCGGGCCGGCCCCGGTCGCGCGGTCCGGCTCGTCCGCGAGGTCCCGCAGCGGCAGCGGCACCGGGGCCGGAGGCTGCACGGTCTGTACGGGCCGGCCGTCATGGTCGTCGAACGTGGTGCGCAGTGCTTCGTGGCGCTCTACCACGGCGTCCAGCGCCCGGGAGAGCGCGGCCCGGTCCAGGCCGCCGGTGAGCCGCAGCGCGACCGCGCTGTTGTAGCGGGCGTCGCCGGGCCGCAGCTGGTCGAGGAACCACAGCCGCTGCTGGGCGAAGGACAGCGGCAGCGGCGCGGACCGGTCCGCGCGGGGGATCGTGGGCCGGGCGCCGGCGGCCGGGCCGCCGGCCTTGCCGGCGAGACGACGGCGCAGGGCTTCCTGGAGGTCCTGCGGCAGGGCCGCGGCGCGGCCTTCCTTCGAAGACGTCATGTCGTCGGTCCTCACCGTTCGTCGGGGTCGTGGTCGCCGCGTGCGGCGTCTTCGAGTTCGCGCAGGACGTGCTCCTCCACCAGCTCCGCGAGGGCGGCGACGGTGCGGGAGGCCAGGACGTCCCGGGGGGTCAGGGCCACGCCGAAGGTCTCGTTGGCGCGGGCGGCGATGTTCAGGCTGCGCAGGGAGTCGCCGCCGAGGACGAAGAAGTCGTCCTCGACGCCCACGGCCGTTTCCAGGGTCTGGGCCCAGATCTCCGCGAGGACCTCCTCGGTGGGGGTGCGCGGGGCGGTGTGCGCGGCGGGCCCTTCGGGTTCCGGTTCCGGCGCGGGCAGGGCGGCGCGGTCGGTCTTGCCGTTCTCGGTGAGCGGGAAGCGCTCCAGGACGGCGAAGGCCGCGGGGACCATGTGGGCGGGCAGTGTACGCGCGGCGAAGGACCGTAGTTCCGGCCCGGTGGGGGTGTCGGCCCCGGGTGCGGCGAGCAGATGGGCCACCAGCCGCGGCTGTCCGGGCTCGTCCTCCCGCAGGGTCACCACGGCGTCCCGGACGGCGGGGTGGCGGGCGAGCGCGGCCTCGACCTCGCCCGCCTCGATGCGGTGGCCGCGCAGTTTGATCTGGTGGTCGGTGCGGCCGAGGTGGTGCAGGTCGCCGTGGGCGTCGCGCCGCACCAGGTCGCCGGTGCGGTACATGCGGGTGCCCGGCGGGCCGTAGGGGTCGGCGAGGAAGCGTGCGGCGGTCAGGCCGGGGCGGCCCAGGTAACCGCGGGCCAGGGAGGGGCCGCTGATCCACAGTTCGCCGGGGACGCCGTCGGCGACCGGCCGGAGCCGGGCGTCGAGGACGTAGACGCCGGTGGCGGGCAGCGGGCGGCCGATCGGGGGCGTGCCGCCGTCGGCCCGCAGCGGATCGGACCAGGTGGCGACGACGGTGGTCTCGGTGGGCCCGTAGGAGTTGATCAGCCGGTGGTGCGGGGCCCAGCGGGCGGCCGGTTCGGCGCCGCAGGTGTCCGCGCCGACGATCAGGGTGCGCAGGTCCGGCAGGGTGCCGGGGGTGTCCGGCGGCACGGTGGCGAGCGCGGCGGGCGGCAGCAGGGTGTGGGTGATGCGGGCGGTCCGCAGGACGTCGGCGAGTTGCGCGCCGAGCAGCGGGCCGGGCGGCGGTACCACCAGGCAGGCGCCGGCCGGCAGTGCCATGCACAGCTCCAGCACGGAGGCGTCGAAGCTGGGCGTGGCGAAGGCCAGTACCCGGTCCCCGGGCCGCACCTGGTAGTGCTCGGCCTCGGCGGCGGCGAAGCCGGCCAGTCCGCGGTGGGTGACGACGACGCCCTTGGGGGTGCCGGTGGAGCCGGAGGTGTAGATGACGTAGGCCGGGTCGTCGAGGTCGAGCAGGCGGGTGCGGTCGTGGTCGGTGGGGCGGTGGGACGGGGTGCCGTCCGGGCCGGCGGCCAGGAGGCCTTGGACGTCCGCGGCCCGCAGGGTGACGGTGGGTGCCGCGTCGCGCAGCATCAGGGCGATCCGCTCGTCGGGGTAGCCGGGGTCGACGGGCAGGTAGGCGGCGCCCGCCTTGGCGGTGGCCAGTTGGGCGACGACCATGTCGGCCGAGCGGGGCAGCACCAGCGCGACGAGGTCGTCGGGGCCGGTTCCGCGGGCGATCAGGTGGTGTGCGAGCCGGTTGGCGCGGCTCTCCAACTCGGCGTAGCTGAGCCGTAGTTCGGGCTCTTCCAAGGCGGGCCGGTCCGGCCACCGGTCCACCGCGGCCTCGACCAGCGCGGCCAGGGTGGCCGGCGGAACCGCGGCACCGTCCGGCCGGGCGGACCGTCCGGTCAGCCGGGCCCGCTCCTCCGGCGGCAGCACGTCGATCCCGTCCAGGGACGTCGCCGCCTCGGGCTCCGCGAGCGCGCCGAGGGTGTGCACGAGTTGTCCGGCCAGGGAACCGGCGGTGGTCTCGTCGAAGTACCGCGGGTCGTAGCCAAGTTCGACGGTCAGCCGGTCACCGGGCGAGACCACCACGGTCAGCGGGTAATTGGTGGCCTCCAGTGCGTGCAGATCGCGTATCCGCAGGCCGTGCGCGGTGGCGGCCGTGGTGGTGATCGGGTAGTTCTCGAAGACCACCAGGCTGTCGAACAACGGGGTCCCGGCGGCCAGTTCGCTCCAGTCGTGAAGGTCCGACAGTGCGACGTGTTCATATCCGCGGGCATCGGCCTGTGCGGCCTGGACGCCGCGCAGCCACTCTTCCGGGGGCGTGTCGCCGGTGACGTCGAGGCGTACCGGCAGGGTGGTGATGAACAGGCCCGGGATGGCGTCGGCGCCGGGCAGGCCGGCGGGCCGGCCGGAGACCGTCGAGCCGAAGCAGATGTCCCGTTCCCCGCTCCAGCGGGAGAGCAGCAGGCCCCAGGCGCCCTGGACGACGGTGTTGAGGGTGAGGTGGTGGCGCCGGGCGAAGTCCTGGAGGGCGGCGGTGTGTTCCTCGTCGAGGTGGAGTGACAGCCAGGTGCCGGAGCGGGTGGCGGCGCCGGGGGCCGGGCGCCGGTCGTAGGGCAGCGGGGTGGGGGCGGTGAGCCCGGCCAGCGCCCGGCGCCAGTGCGCCTCGGCCGGGGCCGGGTCCTGGGCGGCGAGCCAGGCGACGTGGTCCGCGAACGGTCTGCGGTCCGGCAGCCGGGGCTCGGTGCCGGCGGTGAGCGCGGCGTGGCAGGCGAAGACGTCGGCGAGCACCTGGAAGACGCTCCAGCCGTCGAGCAGGACGTGGTGGAAGGTCCATACGACCCGTACCTCGGCCGGGGCGAGCCGGATGAGGGTGAGCCGCAGCAGCGGCGCCCGGTCCAGGGCCATGCCGCGGGCCCGGTCCTCGGCGAGCAACCGTTCCAGCGCGGCCGCCCGCTCGACCGGTGGCAACTCGCTCCAGTCCAGCTCGGTCACCGGCAGGGTGACGGCGCGGTGCACGGCCTGCAGCGGGGCGGGCGCCTCGTGCAGCAGCACCGCGGTGCGCAGGACGGGGGTGCGGTCGACGACGTGTTGCCAGGCCGCGGCCAGCCGTCGCGGGTCGCGCACGCCGTCCACGACGAAGGTGGCCTGTTCGACGTAGAGGCCCTCCTCGGGGGCGTCGAGGCCGTGGAAGACCATGCCGGCCTGGGTGGGGGTCAGCGGGTAGAGGTCGGTGATGTCCCGGCCGTTGCCGGCCAGCCGGTCGACGGCGTCCTGGTCGAGGCGGGCCAGCGGGAAGTCGGAGGGCGTGCGGCCGCCGGCGCCCGGTTCGGCGCAGTGCCGGACGATGTCCCGCAGCTCGGCGGCCATCTCCTCGGCCAGCCGGGCCACGGTGGACCGCAGGTGCCGCTCGGTCGAGTACGACCAGGTGAACTCCAGCCGTTTGTCGGTGACCCGGCCGACCACGTCGATCAGCTGGGGCCGTTCGGCCGCCGGGTCCATGCCGCCCTCCAGCGGACCGTACGGCGCGTGCAGCAGGCCGTCGCCGGCAGAAGCGTGCCAGTCCTGCTGGCCGAGGTAGTTGAAGCCGATCTGCGGGGTGTCCGGGAGGTCCGGGGCCGAGGGGCCGCGCAGGTGGCGCAGGGCGCCGTGGCCGAGGCCGTGCCGGGGCAGTGCGCGCAGGCCCTCCTTCACCGACTTCAGTGCGGTGGCGAGCCCGGCCCCGGGCGGCACGTCCAGCGCGACGGGGAACATGGTGGTGAACCAGCCGACCGTGCGGGACAGGTCGACGTCGTCGAAGATCTCCTCACGGCCGTGGCCCTCCAGCCCGACCAGCACCCGGTCGTGCCCGGTCCAGCGGGCCAGTACGCGGCCCAGGGCGCACAGCAGGACGTCGTTGATCCGGGTCCGGTAGGCGTCGGGGACGTCCTGGAGCAGCCGGCGGGTCTCCTCGGCCTCCAGGCGGACGGTCACGCTGTCCTCGGAGGCGGCGGTGTTGCGGCCGGTGCGGTCGGTGGGCAGGGCGGCGGGCGCGTGCGCCCTCGTCCAGTACGGGAGTTCGTCGTCGAAGCCGCCGGCCGCGGTGTGGTCCCGGAGCCGCTGCGCCCAGTCGCGGAAGGAGGTCGTCCGGGGCCCGAGCCCGGCCGGGGCCCCGGCGCGCACCGCGCGGTAGGCGGTGTCGAGGTCCTCCAGCAGGATGCGCCAGGACACCGCGTCCACGACCAGGTGGTGGGCGGCCAGCAACAGCACCGGGCGGGCCTCCTCGTCGTCGGCCGGGCGGCACAGCACGGTCTTCAGCAGCGGCCCGTGGGCCAGGTCGAAGCCCGCGCAGAGCTCACCGGACAGGGCGCGCAGTGCCGCGGCCCGGTCCTTCGGGTCCCGGCCGGGCAGGTCGCGGACCTCCAGTGCGGGCGCCGCGCCGGGGGCTTCGGTGTGCTGCCGCCACCGGCCGTCGGCGGCCGGTTCGTAACGGGAGCGCAGCGCGTCGTGGTGTTCCAGCACCGCGGCCAGCGCGGTGCGCAGCGCGGCCTCGTCGGTGTCGGCGGCGAGTTCGTAGGAGAGCGACTGGGTGAAGTGCGCCGCGGTGCCGGGCAGGGTCTCGAACAGCCAGTGCTGGACGGGGGTGAGCGGCACCTCGCCCACCACCGGGCCGCGGTCGGTGGGGGTCGCCGGTGCCGGCAGTTGCCCGACGGCGGCGGCCAGGGCGGCGACGGTCTGGTGGACGAACAGGTGCCGGGGTGCCAGGTCGAGGCCGGCGCGGCGGGCCGCGGAGACGATCTGGATGCTGAGGATCGAGTCGCCGCCGAGGGTGAAGTAGTTGTCCTCCACGCCGACCGTCGCCACGCCCAGCACCTGGGCCCAGATGGCGGCCAGGGTCCGTTCGGTGTCGGTGCGCGGGGCCACGTGGCCGCCGGTGGGGGCGGTCCAGTCGGGGGCGGGCAGGGCGCGCCGGTCGAGCTTGCCGGTGGTGCCCAGCGGCAGCCGCTCCAGGGGGACGACGACCGCGGGGACGAGGTGGTCGGGCAGGCGCGCGGCGAGGAAGGCGCGGACCGCGACGGGGTCGGGGCGGGTCCCGCCCCGGCCGACGGCGTAGCCGATCAGGCGCTTGTGGCCGTCGGTCTCGACGACCCGCGCGGCGGCCTCGGCCACGTCGGGGTGGCGGGTCAGCGCGGCCTCGACCTCGCCGAGTTCGATCCGGAAGCCGCGCACCTTGACCTGGTCGTCGGTCCGTCCGAGGTACACCAACTGGCCGTCGGGGTCCCGGCGTACGAGGTCGCCGGTGCGGTACATCCGGGCACCCGCGGGGCCGTACGGGTCCGGGAGGAACCGGCGGGCGGTGAGGCCGGGACGGGCGAAGTAGCCGCGGGCCACGCCGGTGCCGGCGAGGTAGAGCTCGCCGGGTACGCCGACGGGTACCGGCCGGAGCCGGGCGTCGAGGACGTAGGCGCGGGCGCCGCCGACGGGACTGCCGATGGGCGGGGTGCGGTCCGGGTCGGCGGGGTCGCAGGTCCAGGCGGTGGCGTAGACGGTGGCCTCGGTGGGGCCGTAGATGTTGGCGACCGTGCAGCCGGGGACGGCCGCGCGGACGTCGCGGACGGTGCGGGCGGCGAGCCCTTCGCCGGCGAGGACCACGGTGTCCGCGGTGACGTGGACGGTGTCCTCGGCGAGCAGCCGGCCGAGGGCGGAGGGCACGGCGCTGAGCAGGCTCGCGGCCCAGGGCTCGGTGCGTTCGGCCAGCGCCAGCAGGTCCGGTACGAGGTCGATGCAGCCGCCGCAGAGCAGCGGGCAGAGCAGCTCGAAGACCGAGACGTCGAAGTTGAGCGAGGTCGAGGCGACGACGTGGGAGAGGCCCCGGCTGCCGAACGCGGTGGCCGCCCAGTCGGCCAGGGCCACCACCGAGCCGTGGGTGACGACCACGCCCTTGGGGCGGCCGGTGGAGCCCGAGGTGTGGATGACGTAGGCGGGGTGGGCGGGCAGCAGGGTGCCGGCCCGTTCGGCGTCGGCGGGGTCGGTGGCGGGCTGCTCCGCGAGGCGGCCGGCCAGGGCCGGGTCGTCCAGGGCGAGGCGGACGGTGGGCCCGTCGGGCAGGCGGGCGGCGAGGTCGGTGGTGGTCAGGAGGATGTCCGGGCGGACGTCGTCGAAGAGGAAGGAGATCCGCTCGGCCGGGTACGCCGGGTCGACCGGCAGGTAGCCGGCGCCGCTCTTGAGGACGGCCAGCAGGGCCACGGGCAGGTCGGCGGTGCGCGGCAGGGCGAGGGCGACGAACCGCTCCGGGCCGGCGCCGGAGGCGATCAGCAGCCGCGCCAACCGGTTGGCCCGGGCGTTGAGTTCGCGGTAGGTGAGGCGTGCGGTGCCGGCCAGTACGGCCGGGGCGTCGGGGGTGCGGGCCGCCTGTTCCGCGAAGACCTCCGGCAGCACCCGCTGCGGCGGCGCGGCGGCCGTGGTGCCGGACCGGTCGAGGAGGCGCGCGCTCTGCTCCGCGGTGAGCAGCGGCAGGTCCGCGAGCCGACGCTCCGGGTCGGCGGCCATCTCGGTGAGCAGCACCCGCAGGCAGCCGCCGAGCCGCTCGACGGTGGCGGCGTCGAAGGCGGCCGGGTCGTAGTCCAGGGCGATGGTGAGGCGCTCGCCGGGGGCGACGACGACGCTGAGCGGGTAGCTGGTCGGCTCCAGCTCGCGTTGCTGGGCCACGCGCAGGCCGTGCCGGGCGAGGGCGTCACGGTCGAACGGATAGTTCTCGAAGACCACGATGCTGTCGAACAGGCCGACGCCGCCGGGGAGTTCGCTCCAGTTCTGCAGTTGGGCCAGGGAGACGAAGTCGTGCCGGCGGGACTCCGACTGGGCGGTCTGCACCTCGCGCAGCCAGTCCAGCAGCGGGCGGTCGGCGTCGATCCGCACCCGGGTCGGCAGGGTGTTGATGAACACGCCGACCATGGATTCCACGCCGGGCAGGTCGGCGGGCCGGCCGGAGACGGTGCTGCCGAAGACCACGTCGTCGGTGTTGCCGTAGCGGCCGAGCAGCAGGCCCCAGGCGCCCTGGAGCACGGTGTTCATGGTGAGGCCGGCCCGCTGCGCGGTCTCCCGCAGCCGTGCGGAGTCCGCCGCGTCCAGCGTGAGGTGCACGGTGTCCGAGGAGGCGCTGCGGTGGGCCTCCAACGGCGTGCGGTCGCGGGGCAGTTCGGTCGGCGCGGTGAAGCCGGCCAGGGTGCGGCGCCAGTACTGCTCGGCGTGGGTGTCGTCCTGTTCCGCCAGCCAGCGCAGATAGCCGGCGAACGGGGCCCGTGAGGGGACCTCGGGGCGGCGGCCGGCGGTGAGTGCGGCGTACCGCTCGAAGACCTCGTCGACGACCTGGGCCGCGCTCCAGCCGTCGAGCAGGATGTGGTGGAAGGTCCACACCAGGCGGACCTGGTCGGCGGAGAGCCTGATGAGTGTCAGCCGCATCAGGGGTGCGGTGGTGAGGTCGAGGCCGGCCGCCCGGTCCTCGGCGAGCAGGGTGGTCAGGGCCTCCTCGCACTGCTCGCTGCTCCGGCCGGTCCAGTCGTGGTGGGTGACGGGGACGGTGGCCCGGGCCTGGACGATCTGCAGCGGTTCGGGGGTCTCCTGCCACACCAGTCGGGTGCGGAGCATGGGGTTGGCGTCGGCGGTGTGCTGCCAGGCGGTGGCCAGCGCCGCGGGGTCGGTGACGCCGGTCAGCAGCAGCTGGACCTGGTTGAAGTAGGCGTCGGAGGACGGGTCCATCAGGCCGTGGAAGAGCATGCCGGCCTGCATCGGGGTCAGCGGGTAGATGTCCTCCACGGTGCGGCCGTCCGCCACGACCCGGTCCACTGCCGCCTGGTCGAGGCGGGCCAGCGGGAAGTCGGAGGGGGTGCGGCCGCCGGCGCCCGGTTCGGCGCAGTGCGCGATGAGCTCGGTCAGCGCGGTGCGCATGCCCTCGGCCAGGGCGGTGACCGTCTCCTCGTGGTGCACCCCGCGGCTGTAGTGCCAGGTGAGTTCCAGGCTGCCGTCCTCGACCCGGCCCACGACGTCGAGCAGGTGCGGCCGTACGGACTCGGGTGCGGCGGCGCCACCGAGTCCGCCGCGTACCGCGCGGATCAGCCCGCCGCCGTCGGCGGACCAGTCGAACCGGCCCAGGTAGTTGAAGCTGATCGGGGGCAGGGGCGCGGCGGTGCCCGCGGCGGTCGGCGCGAGGTGGCGCAGCGCGCCGTGGCCGAGGCCCCGGCCGGGGACGGCGCGCAGCTGCTCCTTGACCGCCTTGAGCGCCTCGGCCCAGCCGCCGGCCGGCACGTCGAGGGCGACCGGGAACAGGCTGGTGAACCAGCCGACCGTGCGGGACAGGTCGACGCCGTCGAAGAGGTGGTCCTCGCGGCCGTGGCCCTCCAGGCCGAGGGCGACGGTGCGGCGGCCGGTCCAGTCGGCCAGCACCCGGCCGAGTGCGGTGAGCAGGACGTCGTTGATCTGTGTGCGGTAGGCGCCGGGCACCTTGTGCAGCAGGTCGGCGGTGTCCCGCGGGTCCAGGCGGACGGTGACCGAGCGCAGGTCGGCGACGGTGTTGCCGCCGTCGGCATCGGCCGGCAGCGGGGCCGCGCAGTGCTCGGCCACCGCGTCCCAGTGGGCACTCTCGCCGCTGAATCCGCCGGCTTCGGTGTGGGCCCGCAGCCGCCGGGCCCACTCCTGTACGGAGGTGGTACGGGCGGGCAGGCGGACCGGCTCGCCGGTGCGTGCCTGGCGGTATGCGGTCTCCAGGTCCTCCATCAGGACCCGCCAGGAGACGCCGTCGACCACGAGGTGATGTGCCGTCAGAAACAGGCGTGTCGAGCCGAGTTGTTCGCCGACGAAGAGCCGGGCGGCGAGCAGCGGGCCGTCCGCGAGCCGGAAGCCGCCGTCGGCCTCGGCCATGGCCGCTTCGGCCTCTGCGGTGCATTCCTCGGCGGTGTGCCCGGTCAGGTGGTGGATCCGCAGCAGCTGCGGGTCCGGCGCGTCCGGGCCGGGGCAGTACTGGTGCCAGGTGCCGTCCGGACGCCGGTCGAAGCGGGCCCGCAGCGCGTCGTGGTGACGCCACAGCGCGTGCAGCGCCGTCTCCAGCGCCTGGGGGTCGGGGTCCTCGGCCAGGTCGATGACGACGGACTGGTTGAAGTACCCGGGGCGCTGCGGATCGGCGTCGAGGAACCAGTGCTGGATGGGGGTGAGGTCGACGTCCCCGTCGACCGGGCCGGTGCCGGTGACGGGCGCGGCGGAGCCGGTGGCGGCCGCCAGGGCCGCGACGGTCGGGTGCCGGAACACGTCCCGGGGCGTAAGGGTCAGGCCCGCCTTCCGGGCGCGCGAGACGACCTGGATGCTGAGGATCGAGTCGCCGCCCAGCGTGAAGAAGTTGTCGTGGACACCGACCCGTTCCACGCCGAGCAGGGTGCGCCAGATCCCGGCGAGGATCCGCTCGGTCCCGGTGCGGGGCGCCACGTGGTCCCCGGCACCGGCCGCGGACCGGTCGGGGGCCGGCAGCCGGCGGTGGTCGACCTTGCCGTTGGCGGTGAGCGGCAGTGCGTCCAGGGTGACGAACGCGGCCGGGACCATGTAGTCGGGCAGTTCGGCGGCGAGCGAGGCGCGCAGTTCGTCCGCCGGTGGCACGCTTGCGCCCGCGGCGGGCACCAGGTAGGCGACCAGCCGCTTGCGGCCGCCGTCCGCGGGGACGGCCACCACGGCCTCGGCGACGGCGTCGTGGCGGATGAGCCGGTCGGCGATCTCGGCCGGTTCGACGCGGAAGCCGCGGATCTTGATCTGGTCGTCGGCCCGTCCCACGAAGTGCAGTTCGCCGTCCGGGCTCCAGCGCACCAGGTCGCCGGTGCGGTACATCCGGCTGCCGGGCGGGCCGAAGGGGTCGGCAAGATAGCGCTCCGCGGTGGCGCCGGGCCGGCCGTGGTAGCCGCGGGCGAGTCCGGCCCCGGCGATGTACAGCTCGCCCGGGATGCCCGGCGGCTGGGGCTGCAGGGCGCCGTCGAGGACGTAGACCCGGGTGTTGTCCAGCGGGCGTCCGATGGGGAGGGTGGCGGGCAGCGGGTCGCCGGTCCGGAAGACCCGCCGGGTGGCGAAGGTCGTCGTCTCGGTGGGTCCGTAGCCGTCGACCACGGTGAGGTCGGGGCAGGCGGTGAGGACGCGGCGCACGGCCCCGCCCGGTACGGCCTCTCCCCCGGTCCACACCTCCCGCGCGCCGCGCAGGCAGCCGGGGTCCTCCTGGGCCAGCAGCCGGAACAGCCCGGCGGTCAGCCAGAGGCAGGTCACGCCCTGTTCGGTGATCGCCCGGCGGACCGTGGTGGCGTCCACGTCCGCGGGCGGCGCAAGGACGACCCGGCCGCCGCGCAGCAGCGGCACCCACAGCTCGTAGGTGGCGGCGTCGAAGGCCTGCGGGGAGTGCAGCAGGACCCGGTCGTGTCCGGCGAAGGCACGGTCCGCGGCGAGCGCCACGACGTCCCGGTGGCGCACCGCGACGCCCTTGGGCCGCCCGGTGGACCCGGAGGTGAACATCAGCTGGAGCACATGGTCCGGGTGGACCGCTGGTGCGGGCGCACCGGCAGGGGCGGGGTCGGCCGACTCGCCGGTCACCAGCAGGGTGCGCCCGCCGGGTGCCACCGCCCCGGCGGTGTCCTGCCAGGCGGTGTCGGTGAGCACCAGGTCCGCGGTGCTCTCCGCCAGCACCTGCCGCAGCCGCTGCTCGGGCGCGCGGCCGTCCAGCGGGACGTACACGCCGCCGGTCCGGGCGAGCGCCAGCTGGGCGACGACCAGAGCGGCCGAGCGGTCCATGAGGACGGCGACGGGGCGCTCGGGACGGACCCGGTGGGCGGTCAGCCGCTGGGCCAACTGCTCGGCGCGATCGTCTAGTTGGCGGTAACTCAGGAGCTCGTCGCCGGTGTCCAGGGCGGGGGCGTCGGGGGTGCGCCGGACCTGGGCGGCGAACAGTCCGGCGACGGTGTCCGCGGGGAGCGCGGTGGCGGTGTCGTTCCACTCCTCCAGCACCTGCCGGCGGCGGGCGGCGCCGAGGACCGGCAGCCGCGCGGGCGGGCGCTCGGCGTCGGCGGCCATCTCCGCCAGCAGCACGGTGAGGTACTCGGCCATCCGCTCGACCGTGGCGACGTCGAAGAGCTCGGGGTCGTAGCCGAGCCGCAGGGCCATTTCGGGGCCGGGGTAGGCGACGAGGCTGAGGGGGTAGTTGGTGGTCTCGATGCCGTCGAGCCCGGTCAGCCGCAGGCCGTGCGCGGCGGCGAGGTCGTCGCCCACGGGATAGTTCTCGAACACCACGATGCTGTCGAACAGCCTGGTCCGCTCGGAGAGTTCGGTGAGGGCCTTGAGCCGGGCGAGCGGTACGTGGTCGAAGCGCCGGTCGTCGGTCTGGATCTCCTGCACCCGGCGCAGCCAGTCCCGCACGGTGCCGTCGGCGGGGACCGTCAGCCGGGTCGGTACGGTCGCGATGAACAGGCCGTTCATCGCCTCGACGCCGGGCAGCTCGGGCGGCCGGCCGGAGACGGTGGTGCCGAAGACGACGTCCGGCCGGCCGGTCTGGCGGGCCAGCAGCAGCGCCCAGGCGCCCTGGACGAGGGTGTTGACGGTCAGGCCGGCGCTGCGGGCCAGGTCGTCCAGGCGGCGGGAGGTGGCGGCGGGCAGGGTGACCCGTACCGCCGCGGAGGACTCCGCGCGGTGGGTCTCGGTGGGTTCGCGGTCGTAGGGCAGCGCGGTGGGTTCGCCGAGCCCGGCGAGGCGGTCCCGCCAGTGCCGTTCGGCCTCGGTACGGTCGCGGTCGCGCAGCCAGGCGACGTAGTCGCGGAACGGCCGGCGGGCCGGCAGACCGGTGTCCGTGGCGGTGCCGTCGTCGCCGGTGGCCGGGTCGCGCAGCAGCGCGTGGCAGCGGAAGACGTCGGACAGCACCTGGAACAGGCTCCAGCCGTCGAGTATCAGGTGGTGGAAGGACCACACGACCTGCACTTCGGTGGCGGACAGCCGGGCCAGGGTGAGGCGTTGCAGCGGGGCGGTGTCCAGGTCGATGCCGCGCCGCCGGTCCCGGTCCGTGAGGTCCCGCAGCCGCTGCTGCCGTTCGCCGTCCGTGAGGCCGCGCCAGTCCAGGTGGGTGACCGGCACCTCGGCGCGGTGTGCGACGACGAACAGCGGCTCGGACACGTCGTGCCAGACGACGTGGCCGCGCAGCACCGTGGTCCGGTCGGTCACCCGCTGCCAGGCCGCGGCCAGCGCCTGCGGGTCGGGCACGCCGTCGAGCACGAAGGTGAGCTGCTGGTGGTAGACGCTCTGGTCGTCCTGGGACAGCCGGTGGAAGAGCATGCCGGCCTGGGTGGGGGTGAGCGGGTGGATGTCCTCGACGGTCCCGCCGGGTCCCACCAGCCGGTCCACGGTGGGCTGGTCGAGGTCGGCCAGTGGGAAGTCGGACGGGGTGCGCCCGCCGGCCCCGGGCCGGGCGCCGTGCCGGGCGATCTCCTCCAGCGCCCCGGCGAACCGCCCGGCGAGGTCGGCGACGGTCTCCTCGTGGTGCAGGTTCGCCGAGTAGAACCAGGTGAACTCCAGGGCGTCACCGTCGAGTTGGCCGACGACTTCCAGTGCGTGCGGCCGGGCCGCGGCCGGGTCGGCGTCCAGCGACAGTCCGCGGTGCAGGCCGCGGTAGAGGCCGCCCTCGCCGCCGGGCAGGCCGAACTGGCCCAGGTAGTTGAAGCTGAGGCCGGCGGCCGGTGTGTCGGGCAGGCCGGCCGTGCCGCGCAGATGGCGGTGGACGCCGTGGCCGAGGCCGCGGCGGGGCACCGCGCGCAGCTGTTCCTTGACGGACTTGAGCACGGTGCCCCAGTCCGCGTCCGGCGCCACGGTCAGGGCGACCGGGTAGCGGGTGGTGAACCAGCCGACCGTACGGCTGAGGTCGACGTCCTCGAAGAGCTCCTCGCGGCCGTGGCCCTCCAGGTCCACCGGGGTCCGGTCGCGGCCGGTCCAGTCGCGCAGCGCCCGTCCCAGCGCGCTCAGCAGCACGTCGTTGACCTGGGTGCGGTAGGCGGCGGGGAGGGTGTGCAGCAGGACGGCGGTGGTCTTCGGGGTGAGGCGGACGGTCACCGAGCGGGCCGAGGCGTAGGTGTTGGGGCCGTCGAGGTCGGTCGGCAGCGTGGGGTCGCAGCCGGCGGCCAGGTCCGTCCAGTAGCCGGCCTCGTCGTCGAATCCGCCGGAGTGCGCGTGGTCGGTCAGCCGTCGCGCCCAGTGGCGCAGCGGGGTGGACTTGGGCGGCAGGGCGGTGGGCTCGCCCTTGCGGCGGGCCCGGTAGGCCTGGTCCAGGTCCGCCAGCAGCAGCCGCCAGGAGACGCCGTCGACGACCAGGTGGTGCACGGTGAGGTGGAGGACGGCGGGACGGTGGTCCCCGCGGTCGTGCAGTACGGCGCGCAGCAGCGGGCCGCGGGCGAGATCGAACGGGCCCAGGTGAGGTGCGTCGTCCTCGGGCCCGGTGTGCCGGTGCAGGACGAGGTGGGGCGGCTCGGCGTCGATGTGCTGCCGCCACCGGTCCTCGTGGTCGCGGTCGAAGCGCGAGCGGAGCGCGTCGTGGTGGCCGACCACGTCCCGCAACGCCTGCTGCAGCGCCAACGGGTCGTGGTCGTCGGGGAGTTCGACGGACAGCGTCTGCCCGAAGTGGCCGGCCCGCTCGGCGTCGCCCTCGAAGAGCCAGTGCTGGATCGGGGTGAGCGGGGCGTCGCCGGTGGCGGCCTCGTCGGCACGGCCCGGCTGGACGGGGCGGTCGGCGGCGTCCAGGCACTGGGCGAGCGCGCCGACCGTCTGGTGCCGGTAGACGTCGCGCGAGGTCACGGCCAGGCCGGCCTGCCGGGCCTGGGCGACCACCTGGATGCTGAGGATCGAGTCGCCGCCCAGCGTGAAGAAGTTGTCGTCGACGCCCACCCGTTCCACCCGCAGCACCTCGGCCCAGACCGCGGCCAGCGCCCGCTCGGTGGCGGTGCGCGGCGCCACGTAGTCGGTCGTGGCCTCGGCGGACCAGTCCGGGGCGGGCAGCCGGTCGCGGTCCAGCTTGCCGTTGGGGTTGAGCGGCATCGCCGGCAGGACGACTACCGCGGCGGGCACCATGTAGTCGGGCAGCCGGCGGCCGAGCGCGCGGCGGATCGCGTCCGGGTCGGCCCGGGTTCCGGGCGCCGCGACGACATAGCCGATCAGCCGCTTGTGGCCGTCGCCCTCCCGGGTGGTGGCCGCGGCCTCGGCGACGTTGTCGCAGGCCAGCAGCGCCTCCTCGACCTCGCCCAGCTCGATCCGGAAGCCCCGCACCTTGACCTGGTGGTCGGCCCGGCCCAGGTACTCCAGCTCGCCGTCGGCGGTCCACCGCGCCAGGTCGCCGGTGCGGTACATCCGGCTGCCCGGCCCGGCGAACGGGTCGGCGACGAACCGGGCGGCGGTGAGGCCGGGCCGCCGGAGGTAGCCCCGGGCCAGCCCGCCGCCCCCGAGGTACAACTCACCTGTCACGCCCGGGGGTTGGGGTCGCAGCCGGGCGTCGAGGACGTAGGCGCGGGTCCGGGCGACCGGCCGGCCGATCGGCGGGGCCTGCTCGGGGGTGCCGTCGCCGGCGAACCACGCCGTGGCGTACACCGTGGCCTCGGTCGGGCCGTAGATGTTGGCGATCTCGCAGGCCGGCATGGTCCGGCGGATCTCCCGTACGGTCTGCGCGGGCAGCGCCTCGCCGGCCAGGACCACGGTGCCGGCCCGCACGGCGGCGTCCCGGGTGAGCATCCGGGACAGCACCGAGGGCACGCCGCTGATCAGCCCGGCCTGCCGCGGAGCGCCCTCGGACGGCCCGTCGGCGAGGGCCGGCAGGTCGGGCACCACGTCGATGCTGCCGCCGGAGAGCAGCGGGCAGAGCAGTTCGAAGACCGATACGTCGAAGTTGAGCGAGGTGGAGGCCACCACGTGCGCCAGCCGCTGCGGGCCGAACCGCTCCCCCGCCCAGGCCGCCAGGTCCGCCACGCTGCGGTGGGTGACCAGCACGCCCTTGGGCCGGCCGGTCGAGCCGGAGGTGTAGATGACGTAGGCGGGGTGGCCGGGGTCCAGCGGCCGGACCCGTTCGGCGTCGGTCAGGTCGTGCGCGGGGCAGGCGGCGAGCGCGTCGGCGGTGCCGGGCTCGTCCAGTACGAGTGCCTCGGTGCCCTCGGGCAGGCAGCCGGCCGTCCCGCGGGTGGTGAGGACCACGGCCGGGCGGGCGTCGGCGAGCATGAAGCGGATGCGGTCGGCCGGGTAGCCGGGGTCGACCGGGAGGTAGCCGGCGCCCGCCTTGAGCACCGCCCACAGGACGGTGACCAGGTCGGCCGAGCGCGGCAGGGCCAGCGCCACCAGGGACTCGGGGCCGGCTCCACGCGCGGCCAGCAGCCGGGCCAGCCGGTTGGCGCGCCGGTTCACCTCGGCGTAGCTGAGCGTGGTCTCCCCGCAGACCACGGCGGTGCGGTCGGGGGTACGGGCGGTCTGCTCCTCGAAGAGCGCCGGCAGCGTCGTCTCGCGGCCGGGCGCCTGCGGGGTGTTCCAGGCGTCGAGCATGGTGCGCCGCTCGTCGTCGGTGAGCAGCGGCAGTTCGGCGACGGTCCGGTGCGGGCCGTCGGCCATGCCCTCCAGCAGGAGGTGCAGATGGCGGGCCAGCCGGGCCACGGTCGGGGCGTCGAAGAGGTCGGTGTTGTACTCGACGGTCAGCCCGAACGACCCGTCGCCGCGCGGCAGGAACTCCAGCACCAGGTCGAAACGGGCGGCCGGGCGCGGCAGTGGGTGCTCGTCGATCCGGACGCCGCCGGCCCGCCCGGGAGGCACCATGGCGGTCTGCTGGACGACGAGGACCTGTACCAGCGGCGTGCGGCTGGGGTCGCGGGGCGGCGCGAGCTCCTCGACGACCCGGTCGAAGGGCACCCCGTCGTGGGCGAAGGCGTCCAGCAGCGTCGCACGCATGGTGTCCAGGAAGCGGTCGACGGTGGTGGTGCCGTCGACGTCGCTGCGCAGCACCACGGTGTTGACGAAGAAACCGGCCACCTCCTCCAGTTCCCGGCGGTCGCGGCCGTTGGTGACGGTGCCGAAGACGATGTCCCGCTGGCCGGTGTAGCGGGAGAACAGCACCGCGGCCGCTCCGGAAAACAGGGTGAACAGGGTGGTGCCCTTGGCCCGGGCGAGCCGGGACAGGCGGTCGGTGAGGTCGGCGGGCAGCTCGTGCCGGTGGGCGGCACCCGCCGTGGTGCGCACCGGCGGCCGGGGCCGGTCGGCGGGCAGGTCGAGCTGCGGCAGACCGGCCAGCTGCCGCTTCCAGTACGCGAGGTCGTCGGCCTGCCGCTCCGGGGCCGGCCGCCCCTGCTCCCAGAGCGCGAAGTCCGGGTACTGCAGGGCCGGTTGGGGCAGACCATCGGGCGTTCCCTCGGTCTCCGCGGCGTAGAGCGCGGCCAGTTCGCGGACCAGGAGGCCGACCGACCAGCCGTCGGTGACGATGTGGTGCTGGGCCAGGAGCAGCAGGTGCTCGTCCTCGTCCAGCCGGATGAGCAGGGCCCGGGTCAGCGGTCCCTGCTCCAGGTCGTAGGCGCGCTGCAGTTCCTCGGTGAGCAGGCGCTCGGTCTCCTCGGGGCGCCGGGCGGCCGGCAGGGTGCGCAGGTCGGCGGTGCGCAGCGGCAGGGAGGCGGGGCCGTCGATCCGCTGCACCACGCGCCCGTCGACCGTCGTGAAGGTGGTGCGCAGCGCGTCGTGACGGGCGGCGAGCCGGTCCAGGGTGCGGCCGAGTGCACCGGTGTCCAGCGGGCCGTGCAGCCGTAACCCCACGCCGGTGTGGTATTCGGTGCCGCCCGGGGTGAGGTCGTCGAGGAACCACAGGCGCTGCTGGGCGCGGGAGAGCGGCAGCGGGCCGGTGCGCGGGGCCGCGGTGACCGGTCCCGACGGGTCGTGGGCGTCCGCCGCGTCGAGGAGGGCGGCCAGCCCGGCCACCGTCCGGGCGGTGAACAGGTCGCGGACGGTCAGCCGGACGGCCCGTTCGTCCCGGATGCGGGACAGCACGCGTACGGCCACCACGGAGTCGCCCCCGAGGGCGAAGAAGTCGTCGTCGGCACCTACGGGTTGGACGCCCAGGACGTCGGACCAGATGCCGGCGACGGTCCGCTCGGCGGGCGTGCGGGGCGGGGTGTGGCCGGTGCCGTGGAGCGGGCCGGGCGCGGGCAGGGCGCGCCGGTCGACCTTGTGGTGCGCGGTGAGCGGGAGGGCGTCGAGGACGACGACGGCGGACGGAACCATATGGGCCGGCAGGGTGCGGGCGACCGCGGTCCGCAGCGTCCCGGGCCGCGGGGGCCTCGCCGGGTCGCCGGACGTGACGTAGCCGACCAGCCGCTGCCGTCCGGGCTCGTCCTCGCGCACCACGACGACGGCCTCGCCGACACCGTCCTGATGCGCCAACGCCGCCTCGATCTCGCCGAGTTCGACGCGGAAGCCGCGGATCTTGACCTGGTGGTCGGTCCGCCCGAGGAACTCCAGCTCACCGTCGGGGTTCCGGCGCGCCAGGTCGCCGGTGCGGTAGAGCCTGCTGCCGGCCGGCCCGTACGGATCGGCGACGAAGCGCGCGGCGGTCAGGCCCGGGCGGCCGAGGTAGCCGCGGGCCACTCCCTCGCCGCCGATGTACAGCTCGCCGGCGGTCCCGCCGGGCACCGGCCGCATCGCCTCATCGAGCAGGTGGACCTGGGTGCGGGGGAGCGGCCGGCCGATCGGCGGGGTGCCGGCGCCGACGGCCAGCGGCCCGGTCCAGGAGGCGACCACCGTGGCCTCGGTGGGGCCGTAGGAGTTGATCAGCCGGCGGCCCGCCGCCCAGCGGTCGGCCAGGTCGGCCGGGCAGGCCTCGGCCCCCACGATCAGGGTGCGCAGATCCGGCAGCGGATTGCCGTCCGCCGGGCCGGGCAGCGTGCCGAGCGCCGCGGGCGGGATCAGCGCATGGCTGATCCGGTGGTCCCGCAGCACCTCGGCGAGTTCGTCACCCAGCCACGGACCGTCCGGCGGGATGACCAGAGTCGCGCCCGACAGCAGGGAGATGCACAGCTCCAGGACGGAGGCGTCGAAGCTGGGCGAGGAGAACTGCAGCACCCGGTCGCCCGGTTCGACGGCGTATCGTTCCTGCGCCGCGGCGGTGAAGGCACCCAGCCCGGTGTGGGACACCACCACACCCTTGGGCACGCCGGTCGAGCCGGAGGTGTAGATGACGTAGGCCGGGTGACCGGGGCGCAGCGGGGCGGGCCGGTCGGTGTCCTGCGGGGCGTGGTCCGGGCCGTTCGCACGCCGGATCCGGGCCGGGTCGTCGAGGACCACCGCCGGTGCGGCGTCGGACAGCAGCAGTTCCCGGCGTTCGGTGGGGTACGCCGGGTCGACCGGCAGGAAAGCCCCGCCGGCCTTGGCCACCGCGAGTTCCGCCACGATCAGTTCGACCGAGCGCGGCAGCACCAGCGCCACCGTGCGCTCCGGGCCCACCCCCTGCGCGATCAGCTCGTGCGCGAGGCGGTTGGCCCAGGCGTCGGCCTCCCGGTAGGACCAGCTCCGCCGGCCGTCCGTCACGGCGGGCGCCTCGGGGGTGCGGGCCACCCACGCCGCGAACAGCTCGCCGAGCGGGGAGCGCGGCACCGGACGGACCGGGTCGGCCCCGGGGACCTGCAAAACGGTCCGGTCCTGCGCCGGCGCGGACACGGGTACGGAGTGCTGGGGCTGGTCCGTCATGGAGGTCAGTCCTTCGAGGCGGGGACGGAAAGGGTGCAGCGGTGCGCCGAGCGGCCCGGGTGAGCGGTCCCGGACGAGTGGGGGGTGCGACGGGCGGTCCGGCGCACGAAGGGGGAGGCGCGCGGAGCCGCCGGGCTGGGAGCGGTCAGCCGAGGTCGGTGCGGCGGGCCATCCGGCCGGAGATCTGGAGCCGGTCGATCGCGCCGGTGTCCGGATCGCGCAGGAAGCGTCCGCCGGGCAGCCGGCGGCCGGTGGCGGGGTCCACCAGGTCGCAGCTCAGGTCCGGGTGGCAGACCAGCGGGGCGGGGCTGTCGCCGTTGACGGACAGGGTCAGGGAGCCCCGTTCGCCGGCCGTGACGCGGTAGTCGACGGTGCCGTTGCGGTACGTCCCGGCGCACTGGGGAAGTGCGCGGACGGGGGTGCCGTCGCGCGGACCGGGGGCGGGCGGGACGCTCACGCCGGCGATCCGGTCGAGGTCGTCGGCCAGTTCGTGCCACAGGGCGGTGCCGCTGTTGGCGTTGCTGGTGAAGGCGACGACATCGCCGCTGTCCGGTTCGGCCCGCAGGAAGCAGGAGGTGCCCTGGGCGTTGCCGTCGTGACCGCACCACTGCGGCCCGCCGTCCTGGAACAGCGCCAGACCCAGGCCCCAGGCATCCGCGAGCACCCCGGGGTGGGCGCCGGGGGCGGGCCGGCGCATCTCTTCGGCGTCCTCTTCCGTGAGCACCGTACGGGGGCCGTCACCGGTCAACGCCCGCCCCAGTGCGACCAGATCGAACGCACTGGCCAGCAGCGCGCCGGCCGGTGCCTCCACCGGTGCCAGGGTCTGCTGCACCGGGCGTACGCGACCGGTGAGGGCGTTCGCGGAATGGCCGCGCGCCACCGGTCTGACCGGTGCGGGGCCGGAGAGGAAGGCCGGGGCGGTGCCCAGGGGTTCGAGCAGGAAGGCCCGCACGGCCTCCTGCCAGGACATGCCGGTCACCTCTTCGATCAGCCGCCCGGCGGCGACGTATCCGGCGTTGGAGTAGGAGAAGCCGCTGCCGGGCGGGCACACCGTGTCGGTGGCGTGGCCGGACAGATAGCGGGCCGGGGTCAGCGCCGCCGCGTCGTCGGAGTCGGGTCCGGTCGGGAGCCCGGCGGTGTGGCTGAGCAGCTGCCGCACGGTCATCCGCGGCAACCGCGCCAGCTCCGGTACGTACGTGCCGACGGGATCGGTCAGCGACAGGTCGCCGTCGGCGACGAGCAGCATGACCACGGCCGCGGTGTAGACCTTGGTGACGGACCCCAGCGGCACGGCGGTGCCGTTGCCCATCGGCTCCTCGGTGGTGACGTCCGCGACACCGGCGTGCACCGCGTACGTCAACCCGCCCGTATGCACCGCGAGTTGGGCTCCCGGCACCTGGTGGGCGCGGGCGAGGGTCTCCAGACGCTCTTGTAAGAGGCGTCGTATCTGCGTCGGCTGCCTGGTGGTGACCGGAGCAGGCGTGGCGTAGGGCATGAGAAGGGAACTCCCGTAATCGGGGACGGAGGAGGGGGTGTCGCGCGGGCCCGCGGGCGGGCTATCGCCGCTGCACCTCCACCGGCAGTCGGCGCACGCTGACGATGACGGCCGGATTCTGCAGCTCGACCTCGTCGCGACAAGGGATCGCCAGAGCGGAGAAACGATCCATCAGCTGCCGCAGCGCGATCCGGGCCTCCAGCCTGGCCAGGGGGGCACCGAAACAGAAGTGGATGCCGTGCCCGAACGTCAGGTGGGGGTTGGGGCTGCGGGTCACGTCGAAGACGTCGGGATCGGCGAACCGGTCGGGATCGCGGTTGGCGGTGGCCAGGTTCGCCATCACCACGGAGTTCGCGGGGATGGCATGGCCGGCGAGCTCGACCTCACGGGTGGTGCGGCGGCCCAGTTCGGGGAAGGGCGGGAGCCAGCGCAGCACCTCCTCGATGGCGTCCGGCAGCCGACCGGGCTCGGCCCGCAGCAGTGCGGCGGCCTCGGGGTACCGGTCGAAGCTCACCACGGCGTTCCCCAGCAGGGCGGTCGTGGTGATGTGCCCGGCCACCAGCAGCAGGGCCACGAACCCGACGATCTCCTGGTCCGCCAGCCGGGTGCCGTTCACCTCGGCCGCCAGCAGCCGGCCGATCAACCCGTCGCCCGGGTCCTTCCGTTGCTGCCGGATGTGTTCCAGGAAGTAGCCGTTCATCTCGCGGACGGTCGGCGCGATGGCGTCCAGCGCCTGCTCCACGTCGGCCATGTCCAGCGCTTCGCCGATGCCGTCCCCGGCGAAGAGGGTGGTCGCCCAGTCCTGGAACATCCCGCGGTCGCTGACCGGTACGCCCAGCAGCTCGGCGATCACGATGATCGGCAGCGGGTAGGCCAGCGCGTCCGCCAGGTCGAACCGGTCGCGGTCCGCCACGGCGTCCAGCAGTTCCCCGGTGATGGCCTCGATCCTCGGCTCCAGCCCGGCCACCACGCGCGGGGTGAACGCCTGGCTGACCAGGGTGCGCAGGGTGCGGTGCGCCGGCGGGTCCATCCCGACGAAGTTGCCCCGGCGGAAGGTCTCGAAGTCCTCCTGGGTCGGGACCAGGCCCGAGAAATCGGAGGAGTACGTCGCCGGGTCGGCGAGCACGGCGGTCACCCCGCGGTGATCCGCCACCTGCCACAGCTTCTGGTCCTCGTCGTACCGGACCGGACCGGCCGCCCGCCGCGCTCTCCACCGGTCGACGAGCGCGTCGAAGGCGAAGGGTGCCTGTCTCACCTGCTCACCGGTCACCGCTTCTCCCTGAAGGCCGCACGGAAACGGGGGGCGGGGCGGGAAAGGGTGCGTTTGCCGCGCGCGGGCGGCGCCCCTATCGGCCGGCAGCCGGGTATGCCGCCGGATAAGCACCTTTCCGCACGGCATGAGGAAGTCGAGGGACTCACTGTCACCAACTCCAGATCCTGTCGCTGCTGCCGAGTTGTGGTTATGCATGCGCTCCGCGCCGTGCCGCCCATGGCGAAATGACCGCAGCCGGAACGGCGGTAGCGGTATTCACGATGTCACCGGCGCCACCGGCCGAATGGCGCACCGTACGCGCCCGTCAGCGCCCCGGCCCGGTGGCCGACGGGTTTATGCGGATGTGCGGGTCGGGCGGTGCCATTGGCCATCCGCGACGGCCGCATATGCGTCCGGGCACGGACCACCGACGAGATACCGTCCAGGCCACGCCGTGTACCCCCTCCGCCTCGATGCACACATCCGATTCGATGCGGACATCTGCGGGGCCTTTTCCCCGCTCCACGTCCCCGCGAGGACGCCCGGCGGCGTATGCACCATGGCCCGGCTCGCTATCACAGACCCCCCACATAAGAGCTGCTGACAACCGACGCGCACGAGACTCCCCTCAGCACGTCGCAGCCCATTACCGACGAGCCTGCGGCACCCGAAAGGAGGAACGAGAGAAGCGTACGTATTACCGACAAGTACCGTTCGGCATTCTCCGCGATCCGTGCTGCAGAAGCTTTTTGCGCCAGTTCAACTTGGCCACAGTCTCACCCCCGGTCACGCGCTAGCAACCCCCACCAAGACTAACCGAGGGTAACTTTTACCCTCATTTACTTTAACGCCCGCCAACCCCGGAGACCTCCGTTGCACATGGGACGAGCGAATCGCCCGCCCGTTCGAACGAGGCCGCAGACCGGCCGCCGGATCGGGCTTCCCCGGCGGGCCGGAAGTGTACGCGAGCACAGTTCTTCACGGGGCAGATTCTGCAGTGCCCGTCCGGCCAGAGAGAGGCTGCACCCGATGTCTGACTTTCGACGGCCTATTCATGGCCGAATTTCATGCATTGCCAGGGGGCGGGCGCCGGAGTAGTGGTCGGGCGGCCGGATTTACCGGAATGCCCCGGCGAGGAGCGCTTCGCCGCAGCAGGGCGTTCCCAGGGGTCGCCCGCCGCGGAGGGTGGGCCCCGCGCGCGACCGGGAGCGACGGGATGTGAAGATGCCACCATGAGCAACAACGACGTGTACTTCGACATCACCATCGACGGCGAGCCGGCCGGCCGGATCGTCTTCACCCTGTTCGACGACGTGGTCCCCAAGACCGCACGGAACTTCCGCGAGCTCGCCACCGGCCAGCACGGCTTCGGCTACGAGGGGTCCAGCTTCCACCGGGTCATCCCGGCCTTCATGCTCCAGGGCGGTGACTTCACGGCCGGCAACGGGACCGGCGGCAAGAGCATCTACGGCGAGAAGTTCGCCGACGAGAACTTCCAGCTCAAGCACACCAAGCCCGGCCAGCTGTCGATGGCGAACGCGGGCCCGAACACCAACGGTTCGCAGTTCTTCATCACCACCATCGTCACGGACTGGCTCGACAACAAGCACGTCGTCTTCGGCGAGGTCGTCGAGGGCATGGACGTCGTGAGGAAGATCGAGGCCCTGGGCTCGCGCAGCGGTGCCACGAGCGCCGACATCACCATCGCCAAGTCGGGAGTGGTGGGCCAGTAGCCCTCCCCGAAATCGAGCCCGAGCGCCCCTCCCGCAGGGGCGCTCGGCCGTTCCGCCCGTCCGACGGCCGGCAGGTCGTTCTCGGCTCTGGCGCCGGCGCCCGGAGCGCGATGAGGTGGCTTCCACACGGACGGGAGGAGTGCGGGCATGGAGTTGGAGCTTCGGCACCTGAGGGTGTTGTGCGCGATCGCCGATGCCGGGAGCGTGGGCCGGGCGGCCGCGGAACTGGGGTACTCGCAGCCCGCGATGAGCACCCAACTCCGGCGGATAGAGCGGTACTTCGGCAGTCCGCTGTTCGAGCGCCACCCCTCGGGCGTGGAGCTGACGCGGTACGGCACCGAGGTCCTGGCGCAGGCCCGCGACGTCCTGGCCCGTGCGGCCGCGATCGGACGCCTGCCGACCGGGAGCACCCGCGCCGGCCGGCCGCTCCGCCTCGCGGCGACCAACTCGCCGGTCCTCGCCGGGATGCTCGTCCGGCTGCGCAGCCGGCTGTCCGATCTCGCGCTCACGGTGAGCAGCGTCTATCCGTCCTCGGAGATCGTCGAACTCCTGGAGCGCGGCGAGGTGGACGCCGCGATCGCCGCGGACTACCCCGGACGCGAGCTGCGGCACTCCGCCGCCGTGGCGCACCGCGGGATCGTCACCGAGCCGAGCTTCGTCGCCCTGCCGTCCGGGCACCGGCTCCGGCACTGCCAGGAGGTGACACTCGCCGACCTGGCCGACGACCCGTGGTTCCTCACCCCGGACGACGGTGCGGGCTGGCCGGGAGTCTTCTACGCGGCCTGCGACGCGGCCGGCTTCACCCCGGCGGCGGTGCATGAATTCCTCGGCGACCAGCAGCAGTTGCAGAACATGATCGCCGAAGGACTGGGCACGTCCATCGTGCAGGCGACGTTCCGGCCGATCCCCGGCGTCCTCGTCAAACCGCTGGCCGGCACGCCCCTGTGGTGCCGTTATGTGCTGGCCTGGCGGCGCGGGAGCCCCGCCGACGAGGTCGCGGACACCCTCTTCACCTCCGCGGCCGCGGCGTACCGCGCGCTCATCGCCCAGTCACCGCACTTCCGCGCCTGGGCCTCGCGCACCTGGAACGTGACGACCAGACCGTAGCCGGACGGTCCCAACTCCCCTGAGCCGCTGGGGTTCTTGGGGCCCCTGGGTCCGAACGTTATGGCAAGGGTGTGCCATGTGCTATGTCACACCGTATTGTCGCGGCCGGTGTGCCGCTGAGAAGGTGCGAGCCGCGCCTCAGCCCCGTTCGAGGCGCATCTGACCCCCCACGAAGGAGCACGGATGCGCTACCGCTTCCCCCTGCCCAGATACGTGACCGGCGCCCTGGCCGCCTGCGCCACCCTGGCCGGTCTCCTGACCGCACCGGCACTGGCGGCACCGCCCGCGTCGGCCGCCCCGGACCAGGCCGGGCCCGCCTCCCGGAGCGCCGCCCCCCACCCCGTACCGCCGAACGGTCCGACCATCGGGGCGAACGAACGTCCCGCGCTGCAGCGCCACCCCCTCCGCGTCCCCCAACTCCCCCCGCTCAGCGCGAAGAAGCCGCCCATCTCTTCGGCCGACGCGGGACGGCACCACACCCGGAAGCCGGGCCCCAAGGCCTCCTGCAGCCCGGGCGACTTCGGCAGCCGCACCGGGTCGGAACTGGTCACGTTCGTCCAGGCCTCGACCACGGAGTGCGTCAACACGCTGTTCAGCATCACCGGCGAGGACGCCCGCAAGGTCTTCGCCGAGGACCAGATGGTCACCGTGGCCAACGCCTTCAAGAGCGGGGCGACGGCCTATCCCGGCGACAACTCGAACAATGTGTTGCAGCTCGTGATGTTCCTGCGCGCCGGCTACTACGTGCAGTCCAACCATCCGGACGACGTCGGCGAATACGGCCCGAACCTGGCAGCGGCCAGCGAGGGCAGCCTGGACGCGTTCCTCGCCAACCCCCGTTCCAAGGACGTCACTTCGGGCAACGGCGACGTCCTGAGCGAGGTCATCATCCTCACCGACAGCGCCAACGAGCAAGGCCGCTACCTGAACACCTACAAGCGGCTGCTCAGCGGCTACAACAGCTCCTACGACAAAATCCCCAGCATGCTGGCCGCCGTCAACAACGTCTACACTCCGCTGTGGCGCGGCAACTGGAACCCCGCCTACGTCAAGGCGGTCACGGCCGATCCGAGCATCATCGACACCCTCGACAAGTTCGCGCTCGCCCATGTGGACCTGCTGGGCACCGACCGTTCCTACCTCGACTCCAACGCCGGGATGAACGTCGCGCGCTACGTCGAGCACCAGGCACTCAGGGACAAGGTCCGGCCGCTCATGAAGGGGCTGCTGGACGCCTCGAAGATCACCGGCAAGACGGCGCCGCTGTGGGTCACCGTCGCCTCCCAGGCGGACTCCTACGACAAGGACAACTGCTCGTACTTCGGTGTCTGCGAGCTGTCCGACCAGCTGACCAAGGCGGCGCTGCCGGTCACCCACGAGTGCGATGCCACCCACACCATCAAGACCCAGGCACTGACCGCCGAGGAGCTCGATGCCACCTGCGCCAGTGTCCTGAGCCAGGACGCGTACGTCCACGACCTGGTGAAGAACGACGGCCCGATCCCGAACCAGTACGAATCGACCGTTCAGCTCGTGGTGTTCGGCAGTCGCGGCGACTATCAGACCTACGCCGGGGCCATCTTCGGCGTCGACACCAACAACGGCGGGATCACCATGATCGGGGACCCGACCAAGCCGGACAACAAGCCCATGTCCATCATGTACCAGCGGAGCGACGACAACGGTTTCCCGGCCCGGATCTGGAACCTCAACCACGAGTACACGCACTACATAGACGCCCGCGACGACATGAAGGGCGACTTCGGGCAGCAGACGTCGGTTCCGGACATCTGGTGGGTCGAGGGCTTCGCCGAGTACGTCTCGTACGGCTACCGCAAGATCACCGACGACGAGGCGGTCAGTGAGGCCGGGAAGCACACCTACAAGCTGAGCACGCTCTTCGAGAGCACCTACGACAACAGCGACGTGACCCGGACCTACCCCTGGGGCTACCTCGCGGCGCGCTACATGATCGAGAAGCACCCCGACGACGTCGCCACCATGCTGGGCCACTTCCGCACCGGCGACTACAAGGGCGGCTACGCCGTCTACCACGACACCATCGGCACCCGCTACGACGCCGACTTCGACTCCTGGCTCACCGCCTGCGCCTCCGGCGCCTGCGCCGCCAAGGCGAAGCACCTCTGATCGACGCGGCACCTCCCACTGCGCGGATCATGCCTGCGCCCCTCCCGGCCGACCCCGACGGAGTCGGCCGGGAGGGGCTGCCCACCGTCCGCCCTTTCGGCGCGGGACCGCCGCGCTCAACCGACGGCAGCACCGAACCACTTGGGCAGGTGCCCGACCAGCTCCTCCTGGTCGTCACCGACCCACGCCACATGGCCGTCCGGCCGCAACAGCACCGCGGGCACGTCCAGTTCCTCGCCGGTGCCGACGACGTGGTCGACCCGGTCCGCCCAGCCCGCCACCGAAAGCCTGCCGGTCCCGTCGAGCAGCAGTCCGCGGCCGCCGTGCATCAGCTCGTAGAGGCGCCCCTGCTCCAGCTTCACGTCCCGCAGCCGCCGGCCGAGCAGTTCGTGACCGTCGCCGAAGTCGTAGCGGACCCCGATCGCGATGATCTTCTCGATCAGGTACCGGTTCACGTTCTCGAACTCGATCAGTTGCGACAGCAGCCGGCGCACCGCCTGCGGCCCCGGCTCGGTGGACATCAGCTGAATCTGTGCACGGGTGTTGTCCAGGACCTCGGCGGCCACCGGGTGCCGTTCGGTGTGGTAGCTGTCCAACAGCCCCTTTGGTGCCCAACCCTGCACCTCGGCGGCCAGTTTCCACCCGAGGTTGAACGCGTCCTGGATGCCGAGGTTGAGCCCCTGCCCACCGGTCGGCGGATGGATGTGCGCCGCGTCGCCGGCCAGCAGCACCCGGCCGACCCGGTAGCGCTCGGCCAGCCGGGTGGCGTCGCCGAAGCGGGAGAGCCGGCTCGGTGAGTGCACGCCGAAGTCGGTGCCGGCCACCGTTTGCAGCTGCTTCTTGAACTCCTCCAGGGTCGGCGGGACCGTGCGGTCCTCGGTCACCCCCTCGGCTGGCACGACGACGCGGTACACCCCCTCCCCGAAGGGCATCAGGCCGAACCGCTTCTGGGTCTTGCGGACCTCGGCCACCACGGCGGCCACCGTCTCCGGTGGCACGCCCACTTCCATCTCGCCGATCAGCGTCTCGGTCGTGGTGGGCTCGCCGGGGAAGTCGACGCCGAGCAGCCTGCGCACCGCACTGCGGCCGCCGTCACAGCCGACGAGGTAGCGGGCGCGCAGCTGCGTCCGGTCGGCCAGCTCGACCGTCACCCCGTCCTCGTCCTGGTTCAGCCCGACCAGTTCGCAGCCGCGCCGGAGCTCGGCGCCGAGCTCCGCGGCCCGCTCTTCCAGCAGGCGGTCGGTGGTGGTCTGCGGGATGCCGAGGACGTACGCGTGCGTGGTGTCGAGGTGGGCGGGCCACGTCGTGCCGAGGCCGGCGAAGAAGCCGCCGACCTCGTGCTTCCGACCGTGTGCGAGGAACCGGTCCAGCAGACCCCGCTGGTCCAGCACCTCGATGGTGCGCGCGTGCATGCCGAGCGCGCGGACGAAGCCGGTCGGCTCCGCTTCCTTCTCCAGCACGACCACCTGCACACCGTGCAGCCGCAACTCGGCGGCCAGCATCAAGCCGGTCGGTCCGGCACCGGCAACGATCACGTCGATCATGAAATCCCCGTCTGTTTCCGCAGGTCATGGCTATGAGACGAGGATTGTGCGGCATGCCGGGGGCCTTGCCGCAAGGCCCCCCGTGCGCTATATGTTGGTCATGGCAAGGAGCGGTTGCGCCCCTTGCCTTTCTTGTTGGCGCCTTTCTTGTTGGCGCCTTTCCTGGCGGGGCCTTTCCTGGTGGCGCCTTTCTTGGTGGCAGCTGTTTTCTGCGCCCTTCTCCTGTGGTCCGCTGCGGACGGACCACCTCCTCGCGACGCGGCGGATCGGCCCCGCCAAGACTCCCCCTTCGGGGCCTTGTGGCCTGCGTCACGGTGTGGCTAAGCTCCGGCACGCTTCGAGCACATTTCCTTCGCAAGTTGACCTAAACGTGTGTCGATCTTCACGATCGGCACACAGATGTGGGGTGGCTTCGCATGGAACGAAGACCAGCGGGGCCCTCAACAGGCGACTCCCCGTACGACTTACCCCAAGGCTCCGGGCCGGGCGCCCGCACCGGCGCTGCGCCGTATGCCGGTCGCGACATCCGGCTCTTCTGGTGGGCCGGCACCGCCGACGCGCTGGGCAGCCAGGCGTCCGGGCTCGTCCTGCCGTTGCTGCTGCTGAGCCTGGGCCACTCGCCCGCCGAGGTCGGCACCGTCGCGGGGCTCTCCGCGGCAGCGACCCTGCTGCTCGGCCCCATCGCCGCCGTTCCCGCCGATCGTGGGGCGCGCAAGCGCGTGATGGTGGCCTCCGCGGTGGTATCTGCTGCCTCGATGACCGTCGTCACCGCGGCGGCATGGTCCGGCTCGGCCCCCCTGGCCGTGCTCCTCGCCCTCGTGCTCGTCGAACGGGCGGCGACCGCCTGCTACGAGACGGCGTCCCTCGGCACCGTCGCCCTGGTGTGCGCCCCCGCGGACCACCGCCGCGTCCTGGCGCGATTACAGGCGGGGGAACGGGCCGCCCTCGTCCTGGGGCCCGCGCTGGGCGGACTGCTCTTCCACGCCGGGCGCTGGCTGCCGTTCCTCGTGGACGCGGTGTCGTACGTCGTCGCCGCGGCCTGCATCGCGGCCATGCGGGCCGGGCTGTCACCGCAGCACACCGGACGCCCGGCGGCCGGCGGACCGTCCCGACCCTGGTGGGCGCCGGCCGCCGAAGCCGGAGCGGGACTCGGCGTGGTGCGCCGGGAGCCCTTCCTCCGACTGGCGCTGTTATGGATCGCGACCGTCAACGCCGTGCTCGCCGCGCTGTATTACACGGCGCTCTTCGCCCTGCAGGACCACGGCCGGGGCGCGGCTCCGCTGGGTCTGGTCCTCGCGCTGGCCGGCGCGGCGGGTCTCGCCGGTGCGCTCGCCGCGCCCCGCCTGGCCGCCCGGCGCTCCGCGACGCAGGTGCTGGGGACAGTGTCCTGGCTGCTGGTGCCGCCCGCCGCGGCCCTGGCGGTGGCCCGCGACGCCTGGCAGTTCGGCCTGCTCTTCGGCCTGCTGTGTGCGCTGACCCCGCTCGCCACCGTGGCACTGCAGGCCCGCGTCCTGCACGTGGTCCCGCCCGAACTGCAGGCCCGTACCGGGACCGTGCTGGCCACCGCGTCGGGCGCGGCCGCGGCCGTGGCGCCGGCGGTCGCCGGGCTGGTCACCGAACAGGCCGGGGCCGTCGCCACTTCCACCGGCTGCGCCGTGGTGCTGGCCGGGCTCGCGCTGTATGCACACTGCGCCCCGGCGTCCCGTCGCGATGCCGCGGCGTCGCGCCTCGGCCCGCAGGAATCCCCCGCCGCCCCTACGGAGCGGGCATGAACGCGTCCGCGGCGCATGCCCGCCCGCTCCAGGCCCCCGGGACGGGCTTCCAGGTCTACCGGCCGGCGCTCCCCGAGGTCTGCCCGCGCGACCCGGCGCGGATGGCGCTCGCTGCGGACGCCGACGGCCGGTGCGAGATCTTCACCTGGGACGCCCGTACCGGCACCACCCGCCGGGTCACCGACAGCCGCGACGGGACGCTGCACTGCGCGGTCGACGCGGACGCCCGGGTGTGGTGGTTCGCGGAGGACCGGAGCGGCCGGGGCCGGTGGTACTTCCAGGACTTCGACGGCGGGCCGGCCGTCCCGGGCCTGGCCGGCCTCCGGCCGGGCCGGCCGCACGGCCTCGCCGTCAGCGACACCGGGACGGCGGCGATCGGCCTGGGCGACGGCCGCCGGACGACCGTGCACCTCGGCCCCGCGGGCGGCCCTGGCCGTCCGGTACTGACCGTCGACGGCCCCGCGCTGCTCACCGGCATCTCGCCGACGGGCCGGCTGCTGGCGGTGTCGGGGCCGGCCGGTTCCGATCGGGCGGTCACCCTCCTGGGCTGTTCCGGTGGCCAGGTGGCGGAGGTCGCCCGGCTGTCCGGCAGGCACGGGCGGCTGTGGGCGCTCGGCTTCGCCCCGGGGGCGGCGGCGGACGGCGAACTGCTGCTCGTGCAGGAGGCCAACGAGGGCTATCTGCTTGCCATTTGGCGTCCCGGCACCGGGCTGCGGAGCCACCGATGGTGCTGCTTCGACACCGAGATCACAGCGCGCTGGTACCCCGCGGGACGCCGGGCCCTCGTCCGGCAGGACCGGCACGGCCGCTCCACCCTCGCCACCGCCGACCTCGACCGGTGCACCCTCACCACGGTGCCCACGCCACCCGGCACCCTGCTGGACGCCGCCCCGCACCCGGGCGACGACGTGCACTACCTCTGGACCGACACCACCACTCCCCCGCGGCTGCGCTCCACCGCCGGCACCCGGCTGCCCACGCTCGGCGGTCTGCCCGCGCCGGTACCCGGCCGGCACCGCGACCTGTGGACGCCCGGCCCGGACGGCCCGGTGCACACCCTGCTGAGCCAACCGGAACCGGCACCCGGTCCGCCGCCTCCGCTGGTCTTCCTCGTCCACGGCGGTCCCGCCGACCACGACCGCGACGCCTACGACCCCCAGGTGCACTCACTGGTCGCCTCCGGCTTCGCGGTCGCCCGGGTCAACTACCGCGGCTCCACCGGCTACGGCCCCCGCTGGCACACCGCGTACGCCGAGGGCGTCGGGCTCACCCAGGTCGCCGACCTGGTCGCGGTACGTGCCGACCTGCTGCGCCGCGGTCTGGCGCGCGAGGACGCCCTCGGCGTGTGGGGCAGTTCCTGGGGCGGCTATCTGACCCTGCTGGCGCTCGGCACCCGGCCCGGCCTGTGGCAGGCGGGCGTCGCCGTCAAACCGGTCGCCGACTGCGCGGCGGCGTACCGGGCCGGCACCCCGGCGTTACGCGCCCTGGACGAGCGGCTGTTCGGCGGCACCCCCGAGACCGTGCCCGACCGCTACCGGCGCAGTTCGCCGCTGCACTACGCCGCCGATGTCCGGGCCCCGTTGCTGGTGGTCGCCGCGACCCTCGACGCCAAGTGCCCGCCCGGCCAGGTACGCAGCTATCTCACCGCCCTGCGGACGGCCGGCATCGCGCACGAGTCGATGTGGCTGGAGACCGGACACGACGGTTACACCGGCGCCGACCACATGGCCGTCCTGCGGCGCGCCCTGGGCTTCCTCGACCGGCACCTGCGTCCGGTCCCGGCGGCCCGCCAAGCTCCCCGCTTCCCCGAGAGCGGGGTATCCGGAAACACCGGCCCGTCCGGTGCTCCCGGATCGCACGACCCGAACTCCGTTCACTGACAAGGAGATTCAGCCATGCAGAAGGACATCATCCACAACGACCCGCTCGCGGGTGACGAGGAGAACCGCAAGCCGGGCATCGGCATCACGGTGACCGTTCCGTTCCGCACCGCGGAAGACACCGAGGAGGAGTGACCCCACCGGCCGGCCCGGTACACCACCGGGCCGGCCGGCCATCTCGCCCCGCCGGCCCGCTCGCACCCGCCGGCCCCCTCACGTCCCCGCCACCGCCCACGAGGAGCCGACATGCGCGTCCTGCTGGTCAACATGCCCTGGTCCCCGATCGACCTGCCGTCCCTGGCGCTCGGCATCCTCCGGCGCAGCGTCGACGAACGCACCACGGGCCGGGCCGACGTCCTGCACGCCAACCTGGAGTTCACCGACTGGATCACCCGGCGCACCGGCTTCACCGGCGACGACTACCAGTTCTACGCGCTCTCCTCGTACTTCATGGGGTGCGGCGACTGGGTGTTCTCGTCCGCGCTCTACGACGATCCCGAGTGGCGCACGGCGGAATTCAGCGCCGCGATGCGCGGCAAGCTGAAGGCCGAACGGCTGCGCATGTCGCACGAACTGCACCGCGTGGTCCCGGAGTTCGTGCAGGAGATCGCCGAGCGGATCGTGGCCGCCGGGCCCGATGTCGTCGGCTTCACCTCCACCTTCCAGCAGAACACCGCCGCGCTCGCCGCCGCCAAGTACGTCAAACGGCTCGCGCCGCACATCCGGACCGTCATGGGCGGTGCCAACTGCGACGCCGAGCAGGGCGCCGCCGCCCACCGCAACTTCCCCTTCCTCGACTTCGTGGTCCGCGGCGAGGGCGAGGCCGCCTTCCCGCAGCTGCTGACCGCACTCGACGAGGGCACGGACCCGGCGGCCGTTCCCGGGCTGTGCCACCGGAGCGCCGACGGCACGAGCACCGCCAACCCGATGAGCACCAGCCCGTTGCCGCCCGTGGACATCCTGCCGCCCGACTACAGCGGCTACTTCGAGCGCCTGGCCTCCTCGGTCGCCCGTAACTGGGTGGAGCCCAAACTCGTCGTCGAAGGGGCACGCGGCTGCTGGTGGGGCGAGAAGCACCACTGCACCTTCTGCGGTCTCAACGGCTCGTTCATGCAGTTCCGCAGCAAGAGCCCGGACACCTTCTACACCGAGATCATGGACCTGGCGCGCCGGCACCGCGTCCTCGACATGTACGTCGTCGACAACATCCTCGACATGGGCTACCTCGGCACCGTCCTGCCGCGCATCATCGACAGCGGCTACGACCTGCGGATGCACATCGAGATCAAGGCCAATATGCGCCGCCCGCAGCTGCGCACCCTCGCCGACGCGGGCATGATCTACGTGCAGCCGGGCATCGAGAGCCTGAACAGCCGGGTGCTCGACCTGATGGACAAGGGCGTCAGCGGCTGCCAGAACGTCCGCATGCTCCGCGACGGGGCCGAGACCGGCCTCTCCGTCTCCTGGAACTACCTGCACGGCTTCCCCGGCGAGACCGCCGCCGACTACGAGCCGGTCATCGCCCAGATCCCGGCGCTGGAACACCTCAACCCGCCGGTGGACCTGTCCGCGCGGATCGCCATCGAGCGCTTCAGTCCGTACTTCAACCGGCCCGAACTCGGCTTCACCGGGCTGCGCCCCGAGGAGCACTACCGCTTCACGTACGACCTGCCCGAGAGCGAACTCCTCGATCTCGCCTACGTCTTCGAGGCCCCGGAACGCGGCATCGGCGAGCCCACCGTCACCGCCCTCAACGACGCACTGGCCGCCTGGAAGAAACGCCACGCGGACAGCAGGCTCACCCATGCCGACCTCGGTGACCGGATCGTGCTCGTCAGCCGCCGGCACGCCTTCGACTGGGGCACGCGGGAACTCACCGACCCGGTCGAGACCGAGGCCTTCCGCCTCCTCGACCAGCCGCACGCACCCGCCGCGCTGGCCCGCAAGCTCGCCGCACGCCTGCCCGAGCACACCGTCGACGCCGCCACCGTGCACGCCCTGCTCCAGCACTGGGTGACGCTCGGACTGGTCTTCACCGACGGCGGCCAGTACGTCCACCTCGCGCCCGCCGCGGTCAACGAGGACCTGCTCCGGCTCGACTTCATGCGGCACAGCCAGGGGGCGGCCACCGCACGGCCGGAGCCCGGCGCGAAGTCCCCTGCCATCGTTCGCGCCTGAGCCTGAGTCCTGAGCCTGAGCCGCCGCCCTCCGCTCCCCGCCGAGCACTTCGCGCTTCCCAGGAGACCGCATGCCCCCCGTCCTCACCCCCGCCCACCGACCGCTGACGCTGCACGCCTGGCGCGACTACGACGAGCAGGCCTGCGCCCTGCCGGGAATGAGCCTGGGCCGGCTCGATCTGACCGGTCCCGCCGAGGCACAGGCCGCACAGTTGTGGGAACTCGGCGCCCGCCGCGTGCAGTTCACCGACGAGGTCGACCTGACGGCGGTGGAATCCCCCGACGCCGCCGCGCACGCCGTCCGCCGGCTGTGCCTGATCCGCGACCTCACGGCGCACGCCGTACTCGTCCACTGGCGCCTACGGCTGCCCGCCGGCCCCGACGACGACGCCTGGCGTGACCTCAGCCACCTCCAGCCGCCCACGGCCCTGACCGGGCCGGACGGTGCCGACGCCGCACTGACGCAATGGCGCGACGAGCACTACCTCTGCAAGTGCCTGTGGCGGCAGGGCCCCGGTTTCGTGCAGATCCGCGACCGCCGGTGGGGCGACCTGCGCCGTTTCACCGCCGACGAGCCCGCCTACCACGAGGCGATCGCCCGGCTGTCCTACGGCGCGCCGTCGTCCGCGGTCCCGGAAGCCATCGCCGCCGACTTCCTGGCCGAACGCCTGGTCAGCCGCACCGGTCCCCTCCTGTGGTGGCTGCCGTACCGGGTGAACCGCTGGATCCAGGAGGCGATGGCGATCTGACCGGCCGGCCTTGGGTCTCGCGGGGCCATGCGGGTGACACGCGGCCGGGCGGCAACCCACCGGTAGGGACGATCCCGCGCGGGCTCTCCGCGCTCCTCTCAACCACCGGAAATCCCCTGCTCATCCCCGGTCCGGGGCACCGTACGCGCCGCCGCGCAGGGTCCTCGGCGGGGCCTTCGGCGCGGGCCCGGTTCGCGCTTCGGCCAACTGGCGGACGGAAGGGAGAACGCATGTCCTGAAGGTGGGAGACGCCCTCCCGCAGTCTCATCCCTCTTGGAGGAACTCATGCGTTCCATATCCGCTCTCTGCGGTGTCGTGGTCGTCGGCGGTGCGCTCGCCCTGAGCAGCCCGGCCGTACATGCCGAGACGGCCAAGGGCTCGTGCTCCGGTGCGATGAGCACGGCCAAGAAGGCCAAGTCCATGTACGACTCCTACGACAGGGAGCTCAGGGACCTCACCAACCAGGGCGGACACCCGGACCGGTCGCAGCGCGACCACCTGGGCATGCTCAGGATGAAGTCCGACGACGCATCCTCCATGGCGAACCGGACCTGCGGGAAGCCCAAGAAGTCCATGCCCAAGAAGTCCATGCCCGCCAAGCCCCGCCCCAAGGTCATGCCGCACGGCAAGGTGAAGGCCGGCTCCGGGGCCATGAGTGTCGCGTCGGGTCCGTCGGACCTGGCCCTGACCACGTCCGCAGCGCTGGTCGCGGGTGCGGCCGGGATCTGGCTGCTGCGCCGCCGGGACGACGAAGAGCTCGGCTGAACCGGCTTCTCCGGTCACAGGAGCTCTGCCCCCACCGCCTGGCCGTGGGCACCTGCCACCGGCAGCCGGGGGCAGGGCTCCGCCCCGTAGCCCCCCACCGCGCCGGTTATCTGCCGAAACACATCTCTCGAAACACAGCTCTCGAAAAACTTCCCTCGAAAAACCTCTCGTGAAAGACACCTCGTGAAACGCCTCGCGCCTGCGTCCCTCCCCCCTGGCACCGCCCGCATCGTGGCCCTCTTCCTGGCCGCCGCCGGCATCGCCTGCCTGGTGTGGGGATGGCACAGCCATCGCTCCACCCCACCGCCCCAGCCCTCGCGTGCCGAAACCCTGACCCGGCAACCGGACACCGAAGCCGGGAACCGCCAAGGTCCCGCGCCGCTTCCGGAGTCGGAACCGGTACGCGTGCGAATCCCGCGCACCGGCGTGGACGCACCGTTGATGAGGCTCGGACTGGACCGCGACCGGCGCCTCGACGTCCCGCCTCCCGACGACCGCAATCTGGCCGGCTGGTACCAGGACGGCGTGACACCCGGTGACACGGGAACCGCCCTGATCACCGGACACGTGGACACCAAGACCGGCCCGGCGGTCTTCTACTCGCTCGGTGCGCTGAAGAAGGGCGACACCATCCGCGTGGTCCGCAAGGACGGTCGCACGGCGGTCTTCACGGTGTATGCCGTCGAGGTCTTCAGCGGCACCCACTTCCCCGACGAAAAGGTCTACGGCGCCTCGGCACACCCCGAACTCCGCGTCCTGACCTGCGGCGGCGGCTACGACCGAACCCACCACGAATACCTCGGCAACGTCGTCGTCTTCGCCCGCATGAGCGCCATCGCCTGACCCGCCCGCGCTCAACGCCTCCGTTCAGTGCCCGTTGAATCTACTCCGACGTCGGGGAGATGAAGTTCACCGAGGACGATGCGTATTACACGCCCCCCTACGAGTTGTTCCCGCGGTAGCGGGGGTCGGCCGGCCGGACGGCACGGGTCTCCCCGCACAGGCCGGAAGGTAAGCTGGCCTGCGACGGTGACCTCGTGCTCACCGTTACGGCGGTGGGGCCCGCCGGCCCCCAACCGCGGCGACGACGCCGCCAACGGTCCCTACTTGCGACCCGCATGTGGGCAATCCCGCCCATGCCTGGCGAGTAGGAGACGTACGTGCCGAAGCCCCGCCCCTCGATGGTGAACGAACCCGTCGATCCTGACGTCGACCTCCGCGGGCCCGTCCGCCGCAAGGGTCTCCCGGCGCGGCAGGGCCCCGTGGTGGCGGCCGTGGCGATCGGCGGGGGCGTGGGAGCGGCCGCGCGCTATGGAGCCGCTCTCCTGTGGCCCACGGCACCCGACGGTTTCCCCTGGACGACGCTGGCCGTCAACGTCGTCGGCTGCGCGATCATGGGTATCTTCATGGTCGTGATCACCGACGTGTGGGCAGCCCACAGGCTCGTGCGCCCGTTCTTCGGCACCGGTGTCCTCGGCGGCTTCACGACGTTCTCCACCTACGCCGTGGACCTCCAGCGCCTGCTGGCCAGGGGCAGGGCCGGCGCCGGGCTGGCGTATCTGGCGCTCACCCTCGCCGCCGCGCTGGCCGCCGTCTGGATCACGGCCACCTTGACCCGCCGCATCGTCGAGTGGAGGCAGCAGTGAGACTCACCGGCCCCGCCCTGCGCGTCACCGTCTTCATCGGGGAGAACGACACCTGGCACCACAAGCCGCTCTTCACCGAGATCGTCCACCGCGCCCATCAGGCCGGCCTGGCCGGCGCGTCCGTCTTCCGCGGCATCGAAGGCTTCGGGGCTTCGTCCCTGATCCACACCACCCGCCTGCTGTCGCTGAGCGAGGACCTCCCGGTGGCCGTCGTGATCGTCGACACCGAGGACCGGATCCGCGCCTTCCTCCCGCAACTGGACGAGCTCGTCGGCGAGGGGCTGGTCATCCTCGACGAGTGCGAGGTCATCCGTTACACGGGCCGCAGCAAGGAGGGACGGAAGCGGTGAACTGGCTGCTCGTGATAGCCGGAGCAGTGGTCGGGGCCCCGCTGCGCTACCTCACCGACCGTGCCGTGCAGGCCCGGCACGACACCCTGTTCCCCTGGGGCACCTTCACCGTGAACGTCGTCGGTTCGCTGATCCTGGGCCTGGTCACGGGAGCGACCGCCGCCGGGGCGGCCTCCTCCCAGCTGCAGTTGCTGCTCGCCACCGGCTTCTGCGGCGCCCTGACCACGTACTCCACGTTCTCGTACGAGACCCTGCGGCTGGCGGAGGACGGCGCCCGCTTCTTCGCCCTGGCCAACGTCGTGGCGAGCGTGGTGGTGGGCCTCGGCGCCGCCTTCGCCGGCGCCGCGCTGGCCCAGGCCGTCTGGGCTTAGGGCACCCGGGTCGTCCCGGCCTTCAAGAGTCGGATCACGGCCGAGTGGCGGTGACCAACCAGGCCCCGCTGCGGAGCCGTACCGCGCCGTTCGCCTCGTGGGCGCGCAGGACGTCCGTGAGCTTCTGCCGCGCCCGGTCCCGAACCTCTGGGGCAACTTGGCCGGTCAGGTGGCGCCCCGGACCGGAGTCCAGCAGAAAGGCGGCCGCATCCTCCGCGTCGCGGCCCCACAGTCCCTCCGCCCGCACGCGCTCCGCGGTGACGTGCTGCCACCCGGCGGCGGAGAGCACTTCCCGGGTGCGGTCCGGGTCCGCCAGGGAGAACATGCCCGGAGCTCCCGGCGCGCCGAAGTCCCCGACGGGGAGCAGGTCGCTCAGTGCGGCGATCGCCCGGAGCCACTCGTTGTCCCCCGGGTCCGCACTACAGATGAAGGCCATCCGGCCGCCGGGCCGCACGGCCCGCCCCAGGTTGGTGAAGGCGGCCACGGGGTCGGCGAAGAACATCACCCCGAAGCGGCTGATGACCACGTCGAACGTCTCCGGTGGGAAGGCGTGGGCCTGGGCGTCGCCCTTTTCGAAGCCGACGTTGCCGAGCCCCTCGCGCTCGGCGGTGTCACGGGCCCGCGCCAGCATCGGTCCCGACAGGTCTAGGCCCAGGACCTGGCCACTACGGGACCGGTGCGCGGCCAGTCTCGTCGTCTGCCCGGTTCCGCAGCCGACGTCCAGGACGCGGTCACCCTCGCCGACCGCGGCCGCGGTCAGCAGCGGCTCGTTGAAGTCGCCGTTCACCGCGTCCCAACGCTCCTGGTTCTCGGCCCAGTAGGCGCCCTCGTAACCGTTCCAGGCCGCCGCTTGGTCGGCGTTGACGATGTGTGACATGCGTGTCTCCTGCTGCCGGGCGGGCACCGTGCACTGGGCGCGGACCTGCCGTCGGATTAGTATGGGCGTACGCCCAAACAGTATGGGCAACCGCCCATACTGGCAATCCCTTTCGGGCAGTTCGGCGTTCCCCCGGCCCTCAGGAGAGGCTCATGTCACCCCGTGGAGTAGCGATTCCCGACGTTCGCGACCGGCTCTTCGACGCCGCGGAACGGGTCCTGGCCGGCAGCGGCCCGTCCGCCCTGACCAGCAGGGCGATCACCACCGAGGCGGGCTGCGCCAAGGGGCTGCTGCATGCGCATTTCTCGGGACTGGACGAGTTCATCGCCGCGCTGGTCCTGGACCGCTTCGCGCGCATCGCCCGGCAGGCCGGACAACTCCCCGGCCAGGCGGGCACCGCCACCGTGGCCGAGAACCTCCGGAAGGTCGCTCTCGCGCTGCTGACGTCCGTGAACCCGGCGGTCGCCGGTCTCGCCATGACCCGTCCCACGGCCTCGCTGGCGGTTCGTCAGGAATTGGCGGCGGGCGCTCCGGGTTTCGCGGCGATCCAGGACGCGATCGCGGAATACCTGGACGCCGAGCGGCAGCTCGGGCGTCTCGCGAACGACACCGACAGCCAGGCCGTCGCGCTCGCCGTCGTCGGGTCCGTGCACCACCTTCTGATGACCGGCTGGGCCGGCACACCGGACCCCCGAGAACAGGTCGAGGGCCTGGTCGCCCAACTCGTCGGCGGCGCCGGCAGCTGAGGCGCCCGGAAGACCAGAAGCTCCCGGCGACCAGAAGCTCTTCGAGAAGCGCTTCTTCGGCAACGCCTGGCGGGAAACGTACCGTTCGGCAACGCCCGCCGAGAGACTATTCAGCGAGAAGGCGGTGGAAGAACGAGCGGTACTGGCGCAGGGCCACCCGCAAACCTTCGGTATCGACCTTCTCGCCCTGCTTCCACTGCTCTTCCAGCGTCTGTTTGTGTTCGGCGAACGTCGTGGCCAGCGTTTGCATGACCTCCGCCACCAATGCGTCGGCGGCGTGTACGGCCTCGCGCGGGTCGTCCACGAAGGTCGTCTGAATTGCCTGCCAACGGTCGCGGAAACTTTCCGCGTCGTCCGGTACAAGCAGCTGCGGAGCGGCTTCCTCGTCGGGTGGCGCGCCCGATGCCGGCATTCCCCGCCCGTCCCCCTCCGTTTCCGCGGTCTCCCCTGGAATGGGGACGCTCTCGCCGGGAGCGGTGGGAACGCCGCTCGCCGGGACCGTCGCATCGTCCGGCACCGGCGGAGGCATGGACTCCGACTCGGGCGGGGAGGCAGGAGGCTGGGCAGCAAGGTCTTCGGTGGACAGGCCCCTGGCCCTCGTGTCCTGATCGCGTTCCATTTTCTACTCCCTCACGGTCTCAGGCTCTGGCGTGGCGCGCTTGGCCACCGTCGGACAGCAAATCCTCGAAGAGGGCGCGGTAATGCACCATCGCTCCTCTTAGTTGTTCAGTGGTCGCCCGGTGCTGGGTGCTGAGCGTTTCGACTTCATGAGCGGCCCGGTAGTGCTCCAATGTGCGGCCGTGTGCGACCGAGAGGTCCTTGAGGCGCTGCTCGAAGTTCTCCGTCGGATAGCCCCGTTCATGCATCAACGAGGTCACGAGGCGGTCGGCGTCGTGCACGGCGTCCTCGGGCCGATCGACGAATTCTTGCTGAACGCCGGTCCATTCACGGCTGTAGCGCTCGCGGGTGCTGCTCTGCAGGGGTTTGATCTCCAGCGAGTCATGCCGTCTCTCCCGGGCCCTGAGCTCACGCTCACCGGCCATGCGACTGTCGGTACTCTCGACGGTTCGCTCATATTCGGGCCCGAAACGCTCGCGGAGCCGGCGACGCCTGACCAAGAGCGAGGCCGCCACTGCAAGGAGAGCAATGACCACCACGACGGGGATAATGATCGCGAGAAGGGTCCCTGTCGACATCGAACGCACCTCCGTTGAAAGCGTCCTCTTTCCACTCTAAGGCGCCTGTGCGCAGGTTGGTCAGGCGACGGATTTCCTCCACTCGCCCTCGCTGTCTTTCCTGCCTCTGGAGGGGAGCTTTCCCGTCCCATTGATGAGCGTTATCGGCGTCGCAGGCGTGATGGGTCGAATGCGGAGCGTCCCGGAAAGGGGCGGTTCAGGGACGTCGGGCCAGCAGGAGGTCGACCACGTAGGTCTCCGTCACCAGCTCCTCGGGGAAGAGGTCGCGCAGCCGCCCGCGTTCGGCCGCGAGAAACGCCCGGTTGCGGGATTCGTCGAGGACGAGGAATGCGGAACGACTGCCGATATTGGCGAGGTGGGTGTCGAGCGGAACGGTACGGCTCCACCGCAGTTGGCGGCGCGCGACGTGCAGCCCCGCGAGGCCCGCGAGCCGGGTGGCCTCGCCGTCGCTCAGCCGCGTGCCGGCAGGGGACTTCACCCCGCAGTGGCGCGCGATCCGCTCGTGCTGCGCCGCGATCCACGGCACGTCGAGGGCGTGGGTGTTCCACCACACCGCGAGCGCGCCATCCGGGGACAGCACGCGCAGTGCCTCCGGTACGGAGCGGTCGGTATCGGTCCACTGCCAGGCCTGTGCGTACGTGATCAGATCGTGGGAGCCGTCGGCCAGCGGCAGCACATTGCCGTCGCCCCGGACGATCGGCACGTCGGGGAGGGCACCGCGGAACTGAGCCGTCATCCCCTCACCGGGCTCCACGCCGATCACCTCGGCGCCGCGCCCGGACAACAGCGCGGTGGCCATACCCGTCCCCGCCCCGACGTCGGCGACCCGGGCCCCGGCGAGCGGGCGTCCCAGGAGCTCCTCGATGACGTCGAAGAGGGCCGGCGGGTACGAGGGGCGGCTCGTCGCGTAGTCGGCGGCGGCCTTGTCGAATGCTCGGGCGCGCGAAACGTCAGTCATCCGCCCATCATGCCGCCGCCGCTCCGAAGTCAGCTTTCCGCGGCCGCGGTTGGGGATGCCGTCCCGGAGGGTGATGCATCAGCGATCCCCTCCGGCATCGCGGGCTCGGTCAAGGTGCGGAGCAGGAGCCAGCCGAGGGCGGGCAGGGCGATCAGGGGGGTGAGGGCGGTCCGGAGGGAGGTCGCGTCGGCGAGGGCGCCGAGGAGGGGGCTGGCGAGGCCGCCGATGCTGACGGTCAGGCCCAGGGTGACGCCGCCGGCCGTGCCCACGCGCCGGGGCAGGTAGTCCTGGCCGAGGGTGACGTGCAGGGAGAAGGGCACGTACAGGCCGGCCGAGGTGAGGGCGACCAGTACGTACAGGAGCGGGCCGGGGACGAAGACGACACCGGCCACGGCGAGGACGGTCAGCGCGTAGGACCACTGGACGACCCGGATGCGTCCGTAGTGGCCGGCGAGCTTGCCGCCGGCCACCGTGCCGACCGCGCCGCCGAGGTAGAGCACGAACAGGGCGGCGGTACCGGAGACGTCGCCTCCGCCGGTGCGCTGGCGCACGTAGAGCGAGATGAAGGCGCTCAGGCCGACGAAGACGATCGAGCGGCAGACGATGGCCCCGGACAGTTTGACGAAGGACGCCCAGTCGTCGCGGCTGCCGACCACGTCGTCCGGACTGCAGGCGGTGGAGTTCCGCTCGCCAACTACCGTGGAGGACGCGCCAGTTGCTGTCACCGCCGCAGGAACCGACGACGCACCGGCTGCCGTCGTCGGCCCCGCCTCCCGGGCCCGCATGGCCCGGAGGGCGGCCGTGCACAGTGCGGCGCCGGCGACGGCGGGGACGGCCAGCAGCGGGGAGGCGTGCAGGCCGCCCGTGGTGATGACGGCGGAGACCATCAACGGGGCGGCGGCGAAGCCGAGGTTGCCGCCGAGGGAGAACCAGCCCATCCCGGTGTGGCTGCCGCGACTGGCCAGGCGCGCGACGCGCGCCGCCTCGGGGTGGTAGGCGGCCACGCCGAGACCGGAGACGGCGACCACGGCGAGGGTGAGGGCGTGGGAGCCGGCGATGCCGCTCAGGGCGACGCCGACACCGCCCACCACGGTGCTCACCGGCAGCAGCCACGGCAGGGCCCATTTGTCGGTGAGCGCGCCGAACAACGGCTGGATCACCGACGACAGCAGCGAGGCGGCCAACACGATGCCGGAGGCCGCCGCGTAGGTGTAGGCGCGTTCGGAGACGAAGAACGGCACCAGTGCGGCGACCGCTCCCTGATAGACGTCCACGCAGGCGTGGCTCAGGGCCAGGAGCGTGAGGGATCTGCTGCGCGGCGCGGTGGTGTGGTGGTGGGTCGTGGTCACTCGTCGATCGTCGCGACACCCCCGCATGTCGCGCTTCCGATAAATTGCCAACCCATGCCGAACATCCGCCATCTGCCGGAAGCCCCCACCCGCGTCCAGTCGCTGACCGCCGGAGAGATCATCGACGCGCACCGCCACGACGACCACCAGATCGTCTACGCGGGCTCCGGCGTCGTGGCCGTCACCACCGACGCCGGCACCTGGTTCGCGCCCGGGACCCGCGCCATCTGGGTCCCCGCGGGTATCGTGCACGCCCACCGCGCGCACGGCCACCTCGACCTGCACCTGGTCGGCCTGCCCGCCACCGACAACCCGCTCGGCCTGGACGCCCCCACCGTACTGACCGTCAGCCCGCTGCTCCGCGAACTGATCCGCGCCTACACCGCTGCTCCCGACGACGACGGCCCCGAACGCCGCCGGCTGCGCGCCGTCCTGCGCGACCAGTTGCGGGCCTCGCCGCAGCAGCCCGTTCACCTGCCCTCCCCCACCGACCCGCGGCTCGCGGCCGTCTGCGCGCTGCTCCACGACAACCCCGCGGAACCACGCACCCTGGCCGCCCTCGCCACCGCGACGGGCAGCGGCGAACGCACTCTCAGCCGCCTCTTCCGCACGGAACTCGGGATGACCTTTCCGCAGTGGCGCACCCAGTCACGCCTCTTCCACGCACTGCGGATGCTGGCCGACGACACCCCGGTCACCACCGTCGCCCACCGCTGCGGCTGGTCCTCCACCAGCGCCTTCATCGACGTCTTCCGCCGCTCCTTCGGGTACACGCCGGGCACCCACAACCGTCGCTCCTGAGCGCCGCCGCCTGCGGCGGAGCACCGGGCGCCACCCGGCCGATGCCTTCGGGCCTGCTGCCGGCATCACCGAGAGTGACGCTCGGCCCGCCGTCCTCGACGCGCCGCCCGGCAAGCGGACCCGGCCGCCCCGCGGCGCACTCGTCCGTCGGGCGCTCAGGGTGCAGAGTGGAAGGCGTGGGCCTTCGGCGGCGCTTCGGCGATCTGCGGCAGCCGTGGCAAGCCAGTCATGCGCTGGTCCTGATTCCGCTTGTGCTCATCGCGGTGATCACCCTCGTCGACATCATGGTCCCGGCCGATGTCCATCTGGGGCCGCTGCTCGTCGTCGCTCCCGCGCTCACCGCCTCGTTCGCCGGCCCCTGGCTCGCCGGGTTCGTCGGATTCCTGGCCGTGCTGGCCCAGGCGTACATCGGGCTGCACTTCGGCGTGCTCCTCACGGAACGCAATGTGATGGTGCAGGTGCTCGCCCTGGCCGCGCTATCGGCCCTGATCGTGTTCTTCTGCGTGGTGCGCGAACGACACCGGCAGGAGCTGGCGAAGGTACGGTCGGTGGCCGAGGCCGCCCAGAAGGCACTGCTCCGGCCGCTCCCCCACCACATCGGTCCGTTGCACATCGCCTCGCTCTACCTGGCCGCCGAGCAGGAGGCGGAGATCGGCGGTGATCTGTACACCGCGACCCGTACCACCAGCGGAACCCGGCTGATCATCGGTGACGTACGAGGGAAGGGCCTGGCCGCCATCGGCGAGTCCGCCCTGCTGCTCGGCGCCTTTCGCGAGACGGCCCACCAGGACCTGGCGCTGCCCGCCCTCGCCGCCGCACTCGACCGCAGCGTCTGCCGCTATCTGACCGACTTCATCGAGTCGGACCGCGACCTCCCCGAGCACTTCATCACCGCGCTGCTGCTGGAGATCCCCGACGCGGGCCCCGAGACCCGGATGACCGACTGCGGCCACCCGCCGCCCCTGCTCCTGAGCCAGGGCCACGTCGGCCTCGTCCCGAGTCCGCACCCCGCTCCGCCACTGGGCATGGGCGGAATGGGGGCGGGCAGCCACCCCGTGGACGAGATCACCTTCGAGTTCGGTGACACGCTGCTGCTGTACACCGACGGCGTCACCGAGGCCCGCGACCGCCACGGCACCTTCTACCCCCTCGCCCAGCGCGTCGCCCGCTGGCCCAGGTGCGACCCCGAGGCACTCCTGCACCACATCCGCCGCGACCTCCTCGCCCATTGCGGCGGACACCTCGGCGACGACGCGGCCCTCATCGCCATCCAGCGCACGCCGGTCCCCCAGCCCCGCCACCGCCTGGGAATCTTCAGCCAGACCGACGGCTCGCGCTGGTGAGGCGGTGAGGCGGTGAGTCAGGGCGCTCTGGGGGTCAGACGGTGGCCAGCCCCAGACCGTAGAACCGCACCGTGTACGGGCGGATGTCCTCGCCCTCGCCGCCGATCAGCAGGTCGTGTGCGGACGCCACGCCTTCCGCACGTGCCGTCGCCACGACCATCTCCGCCAGTGCGCGGCCCCGCGGCTCCCCCGGGCCGCCCGCGTCGAAGCGCCACCTCGGGTCGTAGTCGTCCTGCCAGGTGTCCCGGCTCAAGGGGTGCTCGGCAACGGTGCCCCAGCCGAACGATGCCGGGTCGATCTCGCGTTCCGCATAGGAGGCCAGCATCAGGCGGCGGTCGGCGTCGATGTCGAACAGGATCGGTGCGGAGCCGCCGACCCGGCCGTAGACCGGGATGACCCGGGCGATGCCGAGGGCGGCGAACTCGGCGGGCAGGGTGGTGAAGAAGGCCGCCAGCGCCTCGGTCAGCGTCTCCCAACTCCGCACCGACCAGCGGCCGGGCAGGCTCAGACCGGCGTTGGCGGGGCCCGGCCGGCTGCCGAAGTAGCCGCTGATCGCGTGCTCTTCGCCGTGGCCGAGGCTCCACAGCCAGTTCTCGAAGGGGGCGGTGGGCGCGAGGACGAGTTCCGGCCCGCGGCTGCCCGCCCGCAATTCCAGGGTGTCCTGCCTCCCCCGCCAGCGCAGGAACGGCGCACCCCAGGCCGGCGTGGCGGCGTAATACGGGCCCGTGGAACCGTACGAGCCGATGGCCGACGGCTCGCCGAGCGCGTCGGCGAGTGCGTCCTTCGCGGAACGGAACATCTCCGCCTGCCGCACGGGGTCGGGCTCGGGTGCGGGGTCGGCTTGGGGTACGGGGACGGCTCGGGGTACGGGGACGGCTCGGGGTGCGGTCGTCGTCAGGGTCGCCACGAGTTCGAGATATGTCTCCTTCTCGACATACCGCTCCTCATCCGGCCCGACGGGCCGCAACCTCAGGTCACCCGCCTTCGCGGTGCGGGTCCCGGCGTCGTCCGCCGACGCCTGGACCACGACCTCGTCCCACCGCCGCCCCAGACCCTCGACGAGGGCGCGCACGCCGTCCTCGGTCCAGCCTCCGGTCTCCGCCGCGCGGAGACGAAGGGCGAGTTCGGCCGGCGGTTCGCCGGCATGGGTGAGGTGGTGATCCGTCATGCGCCGATTTTGTCGTACGCCGGAGGCGAGCACTGAACCAGTGGGTGGCGGTGAACGGGCGGCAGGCCGGGCAGGAGACCGGGCCAGACCGTGTCCAGCACGTGCGCACTCGGCGTGAACAGCCCGGACGCCAGGGCCGGCAGGTCGTTGACCTCGTGCCACTCCCAGCGGCGGATCAGCTGGGGCTCCCGTACGACCGGCTCACCGGTGAAGGCGGTGACCCGCACTGCGGCGGTCAGGCGCGGGATGCCGTGCGTGGAGTCCATCAGGATCGCCAGCAGCCGTGCGTCGCCGAGCTCGGCCCGCAGCCCGGTCTCTTCCGCCAACTCCCGGACGGCGGCCCCGGTGAACGACTCGTCCGCGTCGTTCTTCCCACCCGGAAGCTCCCAGCCCCCTCGGACGGAGTGCCCCAGGAGCACGCGGCCGGCCGCGTCCGTGACCACCACGCCGGCGCCCGACAGCGCGTGCGGGGACGGACGCCCCTTGTTGCCGTACCCCACCGGCGAGGAGACCGGAGTGCGCAGCACGAGGACGGCGAGCCCTTCGGCGTCCCGGCGTTGGACGGTGCGCCAGCCGGCGGTCAGCAGCGCGATCTCCGCCTCGTCGAGGGCGATTTCCCGCCTGTCTTCGGGCACGGAACCGGCGAGGGGGGTGATGACGACGAGGGCGCCACCGGGACGCAGGCGTTCGCGCAGCCGATTCAGGACGCGGGTGCGGTCCCGGACGAACGCCAGGGACAGGCGCAGGGTGATGAGGTCGTACCCGGCGCGCAGTTCGTCCAGCGGGTCGCGCTCGATGTCGCACCGGACGAAACGCACGCGCGTGGCCGCCCGTGCGGACGGCTGGGCCGCGGCGAGCCGGAGGGTCGCAGGGGCGTGGTCGATCGCGTCCACCTCATAGCCGTCGGCCGCCAGGTGGCGGGCCAGCTCGCCCGGCCCGCACCCGACGTCCAGTGCCCGACCGCCACCGTCCGGTGCCGGCACGAGTGCGTGCAGCAGGGCCCGTTCCCCGTCGCCGAGCGGGCGGAAGGACATCCCCTCGTCGTCGTGCGCGTCCCCTTCATGCTGTGCGGTGTGTCCCACTACCCGTCCCACCTTCCGGCCGCCTTCGGCCCTTCCTCGGTCCGTCGTCGCCAGTCTTCACCTCGGCACGTCCGAGTGAACCTCCCCTGGAGACATCGGGATCGCTCTCACCGCCCCGTGCGCATCCCGCCCCGAAAGGGTGAAAAGTGCTCCAGCGGCCTCACTTTGAGCACGTGTATGCCGAAAGGGGAGAACAGGAAGCGGCAAAGGGTCGCTTGCATTAATCGGAAGGTTCGGTATGTCACGGATCACGCGGATGACCGCTCTGGCTGCTCTCGCGGCAGGCACCGCTGTGTGCGGTACATCGGCTGCATTCGCCGACAGCAACGCGGCCGGCGGTGCTGTTGGTTCACCGGGGGTGGTGTCGGGCAACCTCATCCAGGTCCCGATCCACATTCCGATCAACGTCTGTGGCAACACCGTCGACATCGTGGGCCTGTTGAACCCGGCCTTCGGCAACAACTGCCTCAACGGTTCGGAGCGGCGTGTGCTCATTCACCGCGTCGTCAAGCACTACCACCACCACGACTTCAAGGGGAAGCACAAGAAGGGCCACCACGGCAAGAGCGGCTCCAAGCACCACAGCCACAGCAAGTAACCGGCGCCGCCGCGACCGGGCCCGGGCCGTTTTTCCTCCGATAGTCCTTCCACTTTTCACCGGCGGGGTCGGCCCGCCTTCGGGCGGCGTTTCCGTGGCCGCACCATGCTGAGCATGGTGCGGCCACGGTGCTTTTCCGTCGCGTCCACTGGTGTTCTTTCAGAGCTCAGAACTCAGAGCACAGAGCTCAGAGCACGGCCAGCAGTTGCCGGGCGAACTCCTTCGGGTGCTCGGTGCAGCCGACGTGCCCGCCGGGGAATTCCACGGCCTTTCCGCCGATCAGTTCGGCGAGCCGGGTGGCCGGCCCGTACAGCGCCTCCTGCGTACGCGAGTCCCGGCCGACCGCCGGCACCAGGCGGTCCGCGGCGCGCTGCAGTGCGGCGACGTCGGGGACAGAGCCCGAGAACGGACACAGGATGTGCTCCAGGAAGACCGGCAGGTTGGCGTGCATCCGCGGTGCCATCTCCTGGATCTCCGGCGGCAGTTCGGTCACCGATTCCCTGTCCTCCGGTCGGCCTCCCAACCCTTCGCTGAAACGCGCCATCGCGGCGGCGACGCCCTGGGTGCGGAACGTCTCGCGTACGTCGGCGAACAGCGCCCGGTGCGGGGCGGGGTCCGGGAGGAGCTCCAGCAGCGGCGGTTCGTGGGCGACGACCCGGTGCAGCCGCTCGGGGTGCCGAGCGAGCAGGTCGAGGGCGACGATGGCGCCTGAACTGCTGCCGAGGACGGACGCCTCCTCGTTCGGCGAGAGCAGTTCCAGCAGCCGGTGGGCGTCGTCGCTCCAGACCTCGACCCGTTGGTCGGTGAGCGGACCGTGGAGGCGGCTGCGGGACAGACCGCGCGGATCGTAGGAGACCACGGTGTAGCGGGTGGCCAGATCGTCGGTCATGGCCGCGTACAGTCCGGCGTCCGCGGCGCCGCCGGGTATCAGCAGCAGCACCGGGCCACGGCCGCGCCGTTCGTAGTGGAGGGTGGCACCGGGCACGTCGAGGGTGCCGGTGGTGGGCTCGTTCATCGTCGTTCCCCCTGGGTCGGGTGGGATCGGATCGGATCAGGTCGGTCCGGACCAGGCAGGTCAGGTCGGGCCGGATCAGGCAGCCGGATCAGGCAGGTCAGGTCGGATCAGGTCGGGTCGGCCAGTTCTCCAGGAGCACATGCAGTGCGTCGAGGGAGCGGGACCAGGACTCCTGGACGGCGCGCGGGTGACCGAAGCCGCCGCTCAACTCCAGGTGGATGTAGCCGTGGAAGGTGCTGCGCAGCAGGCGGCCGGCGTCGGTCAGGTCCGGCTCGGTGAGGTCGTAGGCGCGCAGCATGCCGTAGGTGAGCTCGACACTGCGGCGCAATCCTGTGGAGTCGCCGACCTCGTCGGGATCCAGCTGTATCTGGGTCGCCGCGTAACGGCCGGGGTGTTCCAGCGCGTAGCTCCGGTAGGCGTCGGCGAAGGCGACGAGCGCGGCCTTGCCGGAGCGGCCCGCCACCGCCGCGGCGATCCGGTCCGTCATCTCCTCGGACGCCAGCAGGGCCACCCGGACGCACAGGTCGCGCCGGTTCTTGATGTGCGAGTACAGGCTGGCGTCCTTGACGCCGAAGTGCCGCGCGAGCGCGGACACCGTGACCTTCTCCATCCCGACCTCGTCGGCCAGCTCCGCGGCCGCCCGCGTCAGCCTGGCGGCATTGATCCCCGCGCGCACCATGCAGTCTCCAGTTTCCAGTTTCCGTGCCGGGCCCGGGACTTGAAACCCGGTTGGTCTCCCTCAGGAGGTGATTCCGTCAGGCCGTGATCAAGTCAGGCGGTTCGCGTTTCCTAGGGCCTCTAGGAAGAAAGCTAGCATGACTAGGAAGGAGGCTGCCGACAATATTTCGCGCCGCCTCGGGGTGGTGGATTGACATACTCCGGTCATGGATACGAGCGCGAGGGTGGACGGGATACGGCCAGGTCGGGCGGGGCGGCCGGTGCGGGTGCCGGTTCCGGTGCCGGTGCCGGGACGGGCGAACGAGTCGGGCCGTCCGATGGAGTGGGCGCTGCGTTCCGCCGGGCCGGCGGACGTCGAGGCGATCGCGGAGCTGCGGGCAACGGTGATGCGCCCGGATCTGGAGCGGCTGGGGCGGTTCGACGAGCACCGGGTCCGGCAGCGACTGCGGGATTCCTTTTCCTCGCGGTACACGTCGGTCATCGTGGCCGATGACGCCTTCGCGGGCTGCGTCACGGTGCGACCGGCCGAGGACGGGCGGTGGCTGGAGCATTTCTATCTCGCTCCGGGCCTGCAGGGCCGGGGCCTCGGATCGGCCGTGCTGCGCACCCTGTTGGAGCGGAGCGATGCCGACGGCGTACCCGTCCGCCTGAACGTCCTGCAAGGCAGCGCCGCCCGGCGGCTGTACGAGCGTCACGGGTTCACCATGGAGGCCCAGGACCCGATCGACGTCTCCATGGTGCGCCGGCCGGGTGCGGGCACGGACGCCCTCGCGAGGTGAGCCCTTGGGACGTGAGCCCTCGGGACGTGAAGGAAGGGCTCGGCAACGGGCGCTACAGCCATATCTGTTGAGCCGGATCCGGGCGCCGGCCAGCAGGGACGGTGGGCCGGCGTCCCGGTCCGTTTCTGAGCGCCGGTCCGTTGCACCGTGGGATTCCGTGACGGCCCGAGATTGTCAGTGGTGGTCCCTATACTTTCGGCGACTTGTTGATCAACGGCCGAGGGGAGATGCCATGTCGGTCCGACGGCTCGCCGCGCCCGAAGACCTGGAGACGCCGCACCCCCTCCCCGCGCGTTCGCCCGTCCCCCAGCGGATCACCGCGGTCGCGGTCACCGCGGACCTGAGCCGGACGGCGATCGCAACGGCCGCGCCGTGGGTCCGCGAGTTGACCGAGGTCCTGGTGGTGGCGGACGGGGCCGTGACCCGTCTGTCCGTGCCCGATCGCCGACGCGTCCACGATCTCCTCTTCGACCCCGAGGGATCGGCGCTGACCGCCATGGTCAGCGGCAATGCCATCCACCGCTGGGCGCTCGACGGCACCGGCGGGCGGTGGCCGCTGGGCATGCTCGGGAGCGGTGGATCGCACGACCTGCCGCTCGCCCAAGTCTCGGTCGGCGGCCGGTCGTTCGCCACCGCCAATGCGTTCACCCAGAACGTCGTCGTGTGGGACGCGCAGACCCGGAGCGTCCGCCAGGACATCCACGAAACGTTCAAGGACCTCGCGTATGACGACCGGGTGGTGGGCGAGGGCACGGTCGCCCTGAGTGCCGAGGGATCACGCCTGGCCTTCAGCCGCCCCCGCCGCTCGTTCATGACGGAGGACGAGGGTGTTGTCGTCGTCCAGGAGATCGGCAACGGGCAAGAAATCGGCCGCGGCCAGGCAACCGGCGGCGGCCAGGAAATCTGCGGCGGCACGTACGCCGAGCACCGTACCGGCATCTCGTGGGTGAACGGCCTGGCGTTCCGTCCGGACGGTGCCGCGCTCGCCGTCGTGGGCGCCCGCCCGGATCAAACGGTGGCCACGGTCATCGACCTGAACGACCCGGCCGACGACCCGGAACCGGTCGTTCTGCCGACCGGTCAACGCGTCGGCCGGATCAATCTGCGCCCCGTATGGTGCGGCGCCGAACCGCGCGTGCCGATCGTGGACCGGAACCGCGTCACCGTCTGGAACCTCACCAGCGGCTCCCCCGTCCTCTCGGTGGACGTTCCCGGCCCGCGGATCGCCGCCACGCTCACGCCCGACGGCCGCACCCTGGTGATTGCGTCGCCCGACGACGGTGTGCACGCCCACCCCCTCCCCTGACCTCCGCACCACGTAGGACGCCGTTGCGATGAGCTCCCTTGACGAACTGCTGAAGGCGCGCCCCACCAAGCAGGTATGGCATCAAGTCTGCCTGCTCCTGGCCGAGTTGGACGAGGAGGGACTGGCCGCCGTCGTGCCACGGGTGCTGGCCTGGCCCGCGCAGCAGCGCCCGATGCCCGACGACTGGTGGGCCCAGTGGACGGCGGGCGACGTGCGCCCGTACCACTCCCTCGCCGGAGTGCGCCACCTCGGACGCCTTGGTGTTGCGGAGGGCGAGGGTGAGGTGGGCGAGGACGCGGAGGGGGCAGAGGAGACGGGGCTCGACGAGGCGTACTTCTACCACGGGGCGACCGCGGTGGCGGCGCCCTCCGACCTGTCCTGGGTGGCGTTGGGCGCGGCGGCCGAGTGGCATCACAACGGCGGCGACATCGTCCGCTGGGACACCGTGGAGAAGGACCGGCTGACCTGGTTCCTCCACGGCGCCAACTATCACGACGAGCCCCACGACATGCAGGTCAGCCCGGACGGTCGGACGGTGGTGACAGCTGTCGAAGGCCACCTGCACGCCTGGTCCGCCGCGACCGGGGAGCAGTTGTGGACCCTTCCGGCGTCCTCCGGGCCCTCCGACCGGGACGGCGAGGACGAGGACGCGGACGCGCATGACTTCGACGACGCGGATGACTTCGACGACGAGAACGACTTCGAGGACGACTTCGAAGACGACTTCGAGGGCGAGGTGAGCCTCGGTATGGATGACCCCGTCCGGATCGGTTTCAGTGGCGACGGCCGTCGGGTGGCCACCGGCACCTGTGTGTCGGGCCGGGTCGCCGTTATGGAGGCGGATACCGGCCGGGTGGTGCTCACCGTTCCGGCCGAGGAGAAGGCGTTCGGCCCCGTCGCTCTGGACACGAGCGGCCGGCTGCTGGCGCACACGTCGCCGGAGGGCCGTGTGGTGGTCCGCGAGGTCGACAGCGGTGCCGTACTGGCCATCACCCCGACCCGGCTCAGCGCGGTGCACGCCCTGGCCATGTCCCCAGAGGGTACTGCCGTGTTCGTGGTGGGCGCGGTGGCCGAGGATGCCGCACCCGCCGCCCAGCTGTTGAGCCTGGATCCCGCGCCCACGGTCGGTGAGTTGATCCGGCCGACGGAGTTCCCGGTCAAGATCGGCAGACACTCGGTCCTCGCCGGTTCCGGCACCCGTGCCGTGTGGACCGGCCGCGGCCCGTACGCCTTCGTCCGGACCGGCAACGGCTCGGTGCTCTTCGATTCGACCGCACGGACGCTCTGGGCGGACCCGAACCAGCAGACCGTGTCCTTCACGCCCGATGGGCAGGCGGTGGTGACCGTCAACGAGGCCATCGACGCGTGGTTCCTCGCCGGCCTGGCCGTCCCCGAGCCGCCCGCGGCCACCGGCTGACGCCGTGGATCCGCGGATCGGCAGCTCAGCAGCTGGGCAACTGGGGAGCTCGGCGGATCAGTCGATGTCCGCGGGCAGGGGTGGAAGGCGCAGGTGGGCGAGGTCGTCGGGGGCCGGTGTGGTGTGCGGCCACATGGGGGTGACGTCGGCGTCGACGGCCGCGGGGGCGTCGGTCAGGCGCATCCGCTCGCGCAGCCTCCCGTAGAAGTCGGTGGGCCCCAGCCGTACGACCCGCAGGCGCTGCGGAGCCGCGTAGACACCGATCCAGTCCCCCGGATCCAGCACACCGCGCAACTGGCCGTCGACACTCACCGCCGCGCGGCCGGAGTGTCTCAGGACGCGGAGGGCGACGGCCTCGTCGGGGGCGGCGACCACCGAGCGGTTGAAGGTCATGTGCGGGGCGACGGGGGTGAAGATGATCGCGTCGGCGCGGGGAGAGATGACGGGGCCGCCGGCGGCGAAACTGTAGGCGGTGGAACCGGTGGGGGTGGCGACCAGGACGGCGTCGGCGGAGTAGGAGGCGAGCAGTCGGCCCGCGAGGTACACGCCGAGGGCGACCTGCCGGTCGCGTGCCAGTTTCTCCAGGACGATGTCGTTGAGGGCCGTCACGTTCAGGGCCACCCCCCAGTCCAGGGCGACGGCACAATCGGGGCGCACGGGTGGAGGCGGCAGCGCAGGGCCCCGCCCGTAGCGCAGGAGCGTCTCCATTCCCTCGGGGAGTTCCAGCGGACAGGACGCCCGCATCGTCAGCATGAGGCGGGTCTCGACGTCCGCTTGGCCGCGGTGGATGGTGTCCAGCGCGCATGCGACGTCGTCGGCCGGGACCTCGGTCAGAAAGCCGAGGGTGCCCAGGTCGACGCCGAGGACGAGCGCGTCGTTCTGGGCGGCCAGGCGGGCTCCGCGCAGAAAGGTGCCGTCTCCTCCGAGCGTGACGATCAGATCGGGGCGACCGGCCGCGTCGACCTCCTCCCCGGCGTCCCGCCGTTGTTCGCCCTCCCCCCACACGTCGATGGCGACACAGCCGACTTCCTGACGCTCACACCATCGTCGGACGACATCGGCGGCCGCCACGGCGCCAGGACGCCCACCGTGGACGACGACGCCCACCCGTTGCACGCTCACCCAGCGTCCTTTCCCTCCGGGTGCCCTGTCCGGCTGCGCCTGCGCCTGGCCTGGCCTGGCCTGGCCTGGCCTGGCCTTGAAAACGCTGCCGAACACCGGCCGACACCCATGGATCGATAACGCCGTATATGGCGCCGTTTATGCATCTTCTCGGCATCCTAAGGGCCTCTCTGCCCGCCGCCGCCCATGGACCGCGGCGGCGCCGATTACTGGGTGATGCGGCCGCCGGCGACGTCGATGGTGAGTCCGGTCAGCCAGGCGGCGGCGTCGGAGGCGAGGAACAGGGCCGTGTGGGCGACGTCTTGGGGGGTTCCCATGCGTCTCAGCGGATGCAGGGCGGCGACCTGCTCCTGCACCTCTGGGGGCATGCGGGCCAGTACCTTTTCGGTGCGGATGGACGACGGCGCGATGCAGTTGACGCGGATGCCGCGGGGCCCGAGCTCGGTGGCCAGTTGGCGGGTGAGCAGCACCAGGCCGGCGTTGGCGACCCCGTAGGCGAGGTTGGCCTGGCTGGGCCGACGACCGGCCGCCGAGGACATGGTGAGAATCGAGCCGCGGCCCCGTTCGAGCAGGCCCGGCAGGAACGCCTGGATGGTCAGGAATGCCGAGGTCAGGTCGGAGTCGAGGACCTGACGCCAGCGTTCTTCGGTCAGGTCCGCGGAAGGGACGGGGAAACCCTGGCCGCCGGCGAAGGCAGCGAGGACGTCGACCGGGCCGAGTCGGGATTCGGCCTCCCGGCGCACGCGTGCCAACGAAGCCGAATCGGTGACGTCGGCGACCGCGCCCATCGCGCTACCGCCCTCGGCGGTGATGTCCGCGACGACCGCATCCAGGGCGCCCTGGTCGCGTCCGACCACGCAGACCCCGGCCCGCTGGGCGGCGAAGGCCCGTGCGGTCTGCGCGCCGATGCCGCGCGATCCACCGGTGATGAGGACGACCTTGTCGGCCAGGTCCGGGTAGCTGCTGGACATCTGACGTGCCTCCTGGGCTGCCGGAGCGGGGTCGACTTGGGAGGGTTGTGGCGGTACGACGGCCCTACTCATGACGTGAGGGGCGGGTGCGGGGCAGCAGGGCGGCCACGAAGACCAGCCAGACGGTGCCGCCGAAGCGGACGACCGGCAGCAGGTAACCGAAGCCGGACACCAGCAGGGTGAGGGTGGAGAGCATCCCGACGGCGGCGAGCACCAGGCCGGTCCAGGTCACGGCGCGCGGAAGCAGCCCGGCCAGCAGGCCCGTCACGGATATGCCGGCGATGAGCAGGGCGAACGTCACCGCGTAGGCAGGGCCGCCGGACAGGAACGACAGATCGGCCAGCGCACGGGGCAATGCGGGACCCGCGCCGGACGGCAGACGGCCGCCGGTCCAGCTGAACATCGCACTGACGGTCAGGGCGGTGGCCGCCAGCACTCCCCCGACCAGCGTGATCGCGGAGCCCGGCGCGGTGATGCCCAGCGCCCGCAGCCGTCGGTAGAGCACCGCCGCCGTGAGCGCCAGGGGCACTGCGGAGACGAACAGGAGGAAGGACCCCACGGCGATCGTGGTCCCGTGCGCCCGGGCGTACCGCAGGACCGCGAGGCCCGAGGCGTCGGGGTGCGGGGTGGACCGGTTGACGACGACGTAGGCGACGGTCAGTGCGGCGAAGGCCAGGACGGGGGCCAGGAGCGGTGGACCGGCCTGCGGGCGGCGCGCGGTGCCGGCGGAGCGGGGCGAGGTGGTGGCTGTGGCCATGACTCTTTCCTCTCTCAGTGAGTACAAAAAATAATGATTACAGTGCGGAACGATTGTCAAGCCGTTACGATGTCGCCATGGGAATGAATCGCGAGAACGGCGCGAACAGCGAGGTCGGGAATCGCGGGCAGCAGGGTGGCGCCGCCTTCCTGCTGGCTCAGCTGGGAGCGCATGCGGCCGGCCTGTTCGCGGAGCGCATCGCGGGGCTCGACCTGACTCCCCCACAGGCGGGGCTGTTGCGCCTGATGGCCAGGACTCCCGGTCGCAGCCAGCGGCAACTCGCGGCCGACCTCGGGATGCCGCCCAGTCGTTTCGTTCCGCTCGCCGACGAGTTGGAGGAGCGCGGATTGATCGAGCGCCGTAAGAACCCCAACGACCGGCGCTTGCACGCACTGCACCTGACCGAGCAGGGCGAACGGCTGCTGGCCGAGCTCCACCAGGCGGGCGCGGCTCACGAGCAGCACGTCTGCGAGGCGCTCTCCCCGGAGGAGCACCGGCAACTGAGCACGCTGCTCCGGCGGATGGCCGAGCAGCACGGGCTCAGCCCGGGAGTACACCCCGGCTACCGGTCGATCCGGCCGGACCGGCCCGCACGCAGAAGCGGCAGGGAGTAGGTCGTGGCCGTCAGCCGGTGGCAGTGACGCCGGCGCCCTGCCGTGCCGCGGGCGAGGTGGGGGCGGACGGGTGCGTCAGCCGCCGGTGGGCTGTCTCACCGGTGGTTCACCGTCTGCAGGGCGATCGGTCGGAGCTCGTGACCCCGAGCTTCGCGAGGCAACGCGTGAGCTCGGCTGAGGTGAGAACGGGTGACGTGGGACCGGACCGGGAGAGCTCGGGCTCGGGTTCGGCCTGACGCGGAGGAGCGGGCCGCGCCGCGCCGAGATGGACGTTGAGGTGCAGCGTGTGGGCCTGGAAGATCGCCCCGGCCGTCGCACCTGACACCGTGTTGTCGACATTGCCGACGTTGCCGACGTCCCCTGTGCGGTCCTGTGTCACACCAACTCCCCGTTCCTCCCGTCCAGTTGCCTGCGGGAGGTGTCGAGCTCAGCCGCCCGCGGAGGGCACCGATATGGGTGCGGTCCTGAGGCGGGGGCCGGACTCCGGCCCTATGGGTGGGCGTCCGGCGCACGTATCAGCAGGAAGCGGTGGAGGAGCGGTCCGAGGATGCTGACGACGGCGGCCAATCCGACTGCGACGGCCCGGTCGGGGTGGGCGAGCGAGTCGTCCAGTAGCCAGCCGGCGGCGCACGCGAGGACGAGCAGGGCGATTTTGGCGACGGCCAGCCGGACGAACGACAGGTGGGGCCGGTGGTGCGGAGACCGGTGAGGCTGCGGCCGGTGATCTGTACGTCGGGCCGCGCGGCGTCGGCGGGCCAGGTGCAACAGCGGGGCGGCGACGAACAGGAGGACCAGCAGCTTCGCGGCGTGCTCCCACGGCGGCGTTCCCTCGTTGAGCGCCCAGGTGACGCCTATGACGAGTCCGGCGGTGAGGTAGGCCAGGGAGGGCTTGGTCGGATACCGCCTACGGGGGCCCGTTGCCGGCGACGCGGATGCCGGAGGGCTGTTGAGGGGGCCGGGCGGAGGGTGACGCGTGGGGGTGGGCATGGCTGCCTCCTGGAAGGGGCGTCAGCCGAGCGAGAGGGGAAGGCGGCGCAGGCCGCGGAGGGTGATGTGGTCCTTCCATTCGGGTTCGCCGGTCAGCCGGACCTGTGGGGCGCGCCGGAGCAGCATGCGCAGGGCGATCCGCGTTTCGAGGCGGGCGAGCGGAGCACCGAGGCAGAAGTGGATGCCCTGGCCGAACGAGAGGTGCCGTACGGGCGTGCGGCCGATGTCCAGCCGCTCGGGGTGCTCGTACGCCGCGGGGTCACGGTTCGCCGCGCCGATGAGCAGCAGCAGCGTGGTGCCCGCCGGAACCGGGGCCCCGGCGACCTCGGCGTCCTGCAGGGCGAAACGGACGGTGAGCTGGACCGGCGAGTCGTAGCGCAGCAGCTCCTCGACCGCGTTGTCGGTCAGGTCCGGGTCGCTGCGCAGCCGCTCCAGTTGGTCGGGGTGGCGGAGCAGGGCGAGGGTGCCGTTGCCGATCAGGTTGACGGTGGTTTCATGACCGGCGATCAGCAGCAGCGTGCAGGTGGCCAGCAGCTCGTTCTCGGTGAGGGTGTCGCCGCCGTCGTGCACGCCGACCAGCGCCGAGAGGAGGTCGTCACCGGGTGTGTGACGACGTTCGACGACGAGTTCGCGCAGGTAGTCGGTGAACTCCCGGCGGGCCTGCGCCTCCTGTTCGGCGGCGCCGGGCGGGAGCAGGAAGTCGGGGACGAGGGCACGCGCCACCGCGTGCGACCACATCAGCATCCGGTGACGGTCGGCATCGGGCACGCCGAGCAGTTCGCTGATCACCGCTACGGGCAGCGGCGTGGCCAGGCCCTCGATGAGGTCGACCGGTCCCGGCGCGCTCTCCATGGCGGTGAACAACTCGGCGGTGAGCTCCTCGATCCGCGGTGCCAGAAGCTCCACGCGCCGCCTGGTGAACGCCTGGGAGACCAGGGAGCGCAGCCGGGTGTGGCTGGGCGGATTCAGTCCCAGGAAGCCGCGCACGGGGCGGCCGTCGTCATCGACCAGGACTTCGAGGGCCGGGCGGGCCCGTCCGGTGAAGCGGGGGTCGTCGGTGTCCGCGTGCCCGAACCGCCCGTCGCGCAGGACCGCGGCGCAGTCCTCGTACCGGGTGAGCACCAGCAGCTGCTCGTCGAGACGCGCGAGCGGCGCCTGCGTGCGCCAGCGGGAGTAGAGCGGGTAGGGGTCGGCTTGGTTACGCGGGTCGAGCAGATCCTGCAGCGACGGCAGTGCGGCCGTGGCGTCGACGTGGGTCATGGCTTCTCCTCGTCGTCCTCGGGCCGGCCAGCGGGTGGCGGGCCGGCGGCCGGTGTCCCGGCGGGCGCGGTGTCGTTCGTGGTGGCGGGCGCGGTGTCGTTCGTCGGGGCGGGAGCCGGGGCGGACGGGGCAGCCGGGGCGGGGCCCGGGGTGCCGGTGGCCGCGATGCCGGCGAACAGCCACCGCATCGCCTGGCCCAGCAGCTCGTCCGGCACGCTGGCGGCGTCGATCCGGCGCTGGCGCAGCAGTCCCTGGAAGAGCGCCATGGCGATGGTGGCCACCGCATCGGCGGAGACGGTCTCGGGCGCCCCGATGTGGCTCAGCGCTTTGGCCATGAGGCTCGCCAACTCGGACCGGGGCCCGCGCAGCTCCTCCGCAAGGGTCTCCAGCAGCGGCGGATTGCGCACCGCGTAGAGCCAGAACTCGGCCTGGAGCGGCGCAAAGTCGGGATCCTTGTCGGCGGCGTTCGCCAGCAGCCGGCCGAGTGCCGGGACCGGATCATCGCCGTGCTGTGCCTCGGACACGATCTCGGTCGCCCGGGACACCTGCTGACTGGCACGCTCCTTCAGCAGCTCGACGAAGAGCCGCTCCTTGCTGCCGAAATTGGAGTAGACCGCGCCGATGGAGAAGCCCGCCGCCTCGGCGATCTCCTCCACGGATGCTGCGGCGAATCCCTTCCGCGCGTACGTGCGGGCCGCCGCGTCGAGCAGCAGCCGTCTGGTGCGGGCCTTGGCCTCCGCCCTGGTCGGCCGGCGCTTCGGGGTGTGATCGGCATCCGCGCTCATGTCTTCCACACTACGGATAGCCACCACTATGTCAATAGCAACAGCTATCTCACGTTTCCCGCGCCCGTCCTCCGGGCCGTAACATCCCTTGATGATCATCAGCACCTACCAGGGAAAGCGGGCCATGCGGAACAAGTGGGGGACTCTGGCCGCCGTCATAGCCGTCGGGGTACTGGCCGCGGGGTGTGGCTCCGACGAGGGCAGTGGCGGCGACAAGAACGGCGGCCTGCCCAAGGCGGAGAAGCTCGCCGCCGACTCCGGGGCGCGCTACAAGGAAGTCGGCGTGCCCTCGATGGACGGCATGACGTGCGACAAGGGCGATGGCGGGTTCCACTTCGGCAGCGACCTGGACATGCTGGTCGCCGGCGACGACGGTCTTTCGGAGATCAAGGACGCCGGGGACGACAAAATCTCCTGTTTCGGCGCCTCGCGCATCACCTTGAGCAAGGGCGGCCTGAGCGCGACCGTCCCGAACCTCACCACACGCACGACCCTGTACGACAAGGTCGCGGATCCCGCCGCCGCACTGCACAAGGTCTTCGACCACACCATGCACCTGGAGAAGGACTACGGCCGCAACCCGGTCGGCTCGCCACAGTCCTTCACCACCAAGGACGTGGTGCTGAAGTGCCAGCAGAACGTCGCCGACACCTTTCCCATGACGACCTGTTTCTGGGCGAATTACGGAGCGATCGGCGTCGTTGACTTCTTCCCGCCCCACGGCAAGCACGTCCCCCTCGACGAAGCCGCCGCGAAAACCCATCAGTTCGTGACGGGGGCTCTGCCGGCCCCGCAGAAGCACTGACACCGGTTCAGCCAGGGCACTCGCAGGTCGCGCGCGTGGGCTTCGTAAAGTGTGGGGCATGTCGGCGGAATCCCCCCTGATCAAGAGCATGCGTGCGGCCGTTTCCGCGGCGCCCGATGACGTCCCCCTGCGGCTGCACCTGGCCGAGTTGCTGCTGACCGCGGGGCTCGGCGATGCCGCGGTGAGCGAGGTTGCGGTGGCACTGCAGCACGCTCCCGGTGACGGCCAGGCACGGGAGTTGATGGTCCGTGCCCTCACGGGTACTTCGGCACCCGAGCCCGGTGAGGCCGCGCTTCCGTCGATCTCGCAGGCCCCGGCACCCGGCCACCCCGCCGGCCCGCCGGCCCCGACAGCGCAGAGCCCCGCACCCGCGCCGGAGCAGAGTTCCGCACCCGCGCCGCAGCAGGGGTCCGCGCCCGCGTCCACGCCCGCGCAGCCTCCCAACTTCGACTGGAAAGCCGCCGAGGACCAGGTCGGCGATGCCGTGCCGCCCCGGTTCGTGGAGGCGCCGCTCGCCGTCGACGGCGGCGGTGATCCCGGGGGCGCGGCCGCCTGGGACGTGGAGCGGCCGGGAGCCGTCCGGCTCGCCGATGTGGGCGGCATGCAGGAGGTCAAGGAGCGGCTGGAGGCGGCCTTCCTGGCGCCGTTGCGCAATCCGGAGCTGCGCCGCCTGTACGGCAAGAGTCTGCGCGGCGGGCTTCTGCTGTACGGGCCGCCCGGCTGCGGCAAGACCTTCATCGCGCGGGCCGTCGCCGGTGAGCTCGGGGCGAGCTTCCTGTCCGTATCGGTCAACGATGTGCTGGACATGTGGATCGGCAACTCCGAGCGCAATATGCACGAGCTCTTCCAGACGGCGCGCCGCCAGGCCCCGTGCGTGGTCTTCCTCGACGAACTCGACGCGCTCGGCGGCAAGCGCAGCCGCACCCAGAGCGCCGGTATGCGCAACACCGTCAACCAGTTGCTCACCGAGCTGGACGGTGTCGAGGCGGAGGCGAACGAGGGCGTCTTCGTGCTCGCCGCCACCAACGTGCCCTGGGACGTGGACATCGCCCTGCGCCGGCCCGGCCGGCTGGACCGGACCTTGCTGGTGCTGCCGCCCGACGCGCCGGCCCGGGAGGCGATCCTCCGCTACCACCTCCGGGAGCGGCCGATCGAGAACGTCGACCTCGGCAAGCTCGTCAAGGCCACGGACGGGCTGTCCGGCGCCGATCTGGCCCATGTGTGCGAGGCGGCGGCCGAGCATGCGCTGCTGGACTCCGCGCGTACCGGGACCGTACGCCTGATCGGGATGACGGACCTGCTGGCCGCGGCGGGGCAGGTCGCGCCTTCGACGGAGCCGTGGTTCGCGGCCGCCCGCAATGTGGCGATGTACGCGAACGACGGCGGGATGTACGACGACCTCGTGGCCTATCTGAAGAAGAGGCGCAAGCTGTGACCACCGTGCATCCGGCCGTCGAGAAGGCCCAGGCCCTCATCGATTTCGACCGCTACGACCAGGCCCTGGCCCTGCTCGCGCAGCACCTCGCCGAAAACCCCGACGACACCGGCGCCTGGATCAAGATCGGCTACTGCCGGCTGAACACCGACCAGCCGGAACGAGCCCTCGACGCGGCTGACGAGGCGCTCAAACTGGCTCCCGGGGACTTCGGCGGGCTCATCCTGCGCGCCCGGGCACTGACCCGGATACCCGACCGGGCATGGCGCGAGGCGGAGCCCGTACTGCGCGAGGCGGTCCGGGCCGCCCCGCACCACTGGTTCGGTTACGCGATGCTCGCCAACGCCGTGTGCCGGATGTCCATGGTCCGCCACGTCCGGGCGACCGGCGCCAAGGAACTCCGGCACGAGGACATGGCCGAGGTTCTGCGCGAGGCGGCCGACCTGGCCAGGGAGGCACTGCGACTGGGTCCGGAGGAGGTCTACGCCCACGAAGTCGCCCAGCAGATCGCCGACTTCTCGGGCGACCGGACGCTCGCCGAGCAGCTCAACCGCGCCATCCTCCGGATCGACCCCACCCACGCCGAGGCCCTGGCCCGGCAGACCCGGCAGGCCGCCGAGGCCCCTGGCGTCCCGGCGGCCCAGGCGGCCGATCTGTACGCCGGCGGGCTGGCCGCCGTACCGGACTCCGCCGAGCTGCAACACGGTCTGGACCGGGCGACGTACCGCATGCTGCGTGGGGTGCGGTGGCTCGCCCTGCTCTGCGTCGGCCTCGCCGGGGCGATGATGGACCTGTTCGCCGTCGACGGTGAGGTGCAGCGGGAGTTGCCGCTGCCGCTGGGCCAGCGCCTGTGGTATCTCGTGCCGATGACCGCCATCTGGCTGGTCGGCGGACTGCTGCGCTACCGGCGTCGGCGCGCCGGCGTCCGGCTCAACGTGCGCTCACTGATCCGTCGCCACGGCTGGTCCCGCGTCGTGGTGGCCCAGGCGGCCTGGGCCATGCTGTGCGCCCTGCTGATCGCCGAAGTCCCCTGGGCGGAACGGCCGTTGCCGCAGGTGCTGTTCTGGGCGGGGCTCGTACCGACGCTCGCCACGGTCTGGTTCGACCGGCCCAGGACCCGCTGATACAACGGCGTCGTTCGTCCTCGGGCCCCAGGCGCTCCGGTCGCTACGGCTCAATAGCCCGCCGGCCGCACCAGCCCCGTCTCGTACGCGAAGACCGCGGCCTGCGTCCGGTCGCGCAGGCCCCGTTTGGTTCCTACGGTGCTGTGGTGGCCCCGGTGTACTTCTTGATGAGTTCGTAGGAACGGAAGCGGTCGCGGAGGTCGTAGACCGGTGTGGTCAGCATCAGTTCGTCCGCTCCGGTCTCCTCGGCCAGTTGGGCGAGCCGGCGCAGGACGGTCTCGGGTGTTCCGACGGCTTGCTGGGCGCGGAAGCCGGCCAGCGCCTGCTGCTCCTGCGCCGTGAAGGGATGGGTGGCCGCTTCCTCGGGCGTGGGGAAGGGGATCTCGCTCAGGCCCTTGAGGAGGCCGGCCTTGACGACGCTCATCGGCCCGATGCGCCACGCGGCTTCCTCTTCCGTTTCGGCGCAAACCGTCTCCACGCACACCAGCACGCGGGGGCGCTCGCTCCAGCGGGAGGGGGTGAACTCCGCCCGGTAACGTTCCACCGCCGCCCGGGTGTTGTCCGGCCGGATGTGGTGGGCGAGGGCGATCGGCAGGCCGAGGCCTGCGGCGAGGGCGGCACCCGCGGTGCTGGACGACAGCAGCCAGGGTTCCGGCAGCGGGTCGAGGGCGACCTCGTCGACGAGGAAGGACAGGATCGCGGCCACGTCGTCGTGGTACTCGGCGTCCGTCGTCGGCCCGGCTCCGCGGCGCAGTGCCCGGGCGGTGCCCTCGTCGAAGGTGCCGGGGCCGCGGCCGATGCCCAGGTCGATGCGGTCCGGGTGGAGGGCGGCCAGCGCCCCGAACTGCTCGGCCAGCATGAGGGGTGCGTGGTTGGGTGCCAGCACTCCGCCCGAACCGAGATGGATGGCCGAGGTCGAGGCGGCGGCGTGCGCGGTCAGCACGACGGGCGGGAACGCGCCGATGGCCGGGGAGTGGTGGTGCTCGGCGTACCAGATCCGGTGGTAGCCCAGCCGTTCCATTTCCCGTGCGAAGGCGGCGGTGTCGCGCAGGGTCTTCTCGGCCCGGGTACCCGTTTGGACCATCGCGACTTCCAGCGCTGAAAGCGGTACATCGATCATGGCGTCAGCATAGGGACGAATGTTCGACGAGGTGCCTCGATCTGCTGGTTCGGCGTCAATGAGTGCCGCGGAAGCTTGAGGCGGCAAAAAGCGGAAGCCACGCGCGAGCAGACGGTCCCCCTGGAGGAGCCGGTGTTGCACGCCCTGCACTCCCGCCGGGCGTCAACCGTACGGATACCGGCAAGCGCCCCGATCTACGGCGGGCGCGGGAACTGCTGGCCGCACGCGTCCAGGCAGAGCACTCAGAGTGAACCGAAAGAGTGAAAAGATCTCAAACCCTTCACCAGAAGCTCACGGCTGCCGAAGAGAAGTGACAGGAGGCGGCAGCGAGCCGCCGCGATCGATCGGGAGATTTGCTTATGTCACGCTTCACGCGAGTGACGGCTGTTGCCGCTCTGGCGGCAAGCACTGCGCTGGGCGGCATGTCGGCAGCGTTCGCAGACAGTGACGCATCCGGCGGCGCGGTCGGGTCCCCGGGAGTGGTGTCGGGCAACGTCATTCAGGTCCCGATCCATATTCCGATCAACCTGTGCGGCAACACCGTCAACATCGTTGCTCTGCTGAACCCAGCCTTCGGCAACACCTGCATCAACGAGTCCCGGCACGTGGTGCTCCTCCGTCACGACGTCGAGCACCGTCACTTCGAGCACCACCACCACCACGCCAAGCCCGTCGAGAAGAAGCACCACAAGAAGAAGAAGCACCACAAGAAGAAGCACCACCACCAGCCGTCCGGTGGCATTCACACCGGTGGCGGCGGCTTGGCCGGCTAGGACGGGAGCCGTCCCGGGTGTGGCCCCACGGCCACGGACCACCCGGGAGGTCACTGAAGCCCGCACCACAACACCCGGACCGGGTCGCTTCCTCCGACAGCCCTTCCACTTTCACCGGAGGAGACGGCCCGGCCCGGGCATTTTTGTGTGCCCGGGCATTTTTGTGCGCCCGGGCACTTTTGCGTGTCCGGGCACTTTTCGGGTCCCGGCACTTTTCGGGTCCCGGCAGATGCGTTTCCCCTTCCTCGCCGCGGCCCGGTGAGCGGACGGTGAGTGTGCGGTGAGGCGGCGTCGGCAGTGTGGGGGCATCGCCGGTTCCACGGAGCGGACCGGCCGCCGAGTGAGGGGCTGACGATGGCTGCGACGATGACTGCGACGACGGGTGCGTTGACGGGGAAGACGGCGTTGGTGACGGGCGGGTCCCGGGGCATCGGCCGGGCGGTGGCGCTGCGGCTGGCTGCCGAGGGCGCGTGGGTCGCGGTCCACTACGGGGACAACGAGGAGGCGGCCCGGGAGACGGTGGCCCGGATCGAGGGGGCGGGCGGACGGGCCGTCGCCGTGCGGGCCCGGTTCGGTGACGACGGCGCGGTGGACCGGCTGTTCGAGGAGTTGACAGCCGGGCTCGCGGGGCGGGGGCTGGACATCCTGGTCAACAACGCAGGTATTTCCTCGGGGAGTTCGGTGGCGCAGGTGACGAGTGCGGAATGGGACCGGCTGATCGCGGTCAACGTCACCGCACCGTTCTTCGTCATCCAGCGGGCCCTGCCGCTGCTGAACGACGGCGGCCGCATCGTCAACATGGGCTCCACGGCCAGCCGGTTCGCCGTCTCCACGCAGATCGGCTACACCGTCACCAAGGCGGCGCTGGAGTCCCTGGCCCCGTCGCTGGCCAATGAGCTCGGCCGGCGCGGGATCACGGTGAACACGGTCGCGCCGGGTGCGGTGCGGACCGACCTGACCGCCGCCTACACGTCCGTGCCCGAGGTGGTCGCCGGGCTTGAGGCGGTCACCGCACTGGGGCGGCTCGGTGAGCCCGAGGACGTGGCCGACGTCGTCGGATTCCTGGCGGGACCGCAGGGCCGGTGGATCACCGGCCGGACCATCGACGTCTCCGGTGGTACGTACCTCGGCCCGATCGTCTGACCGGTCCGGGTGGCTCACCACCCGCGGGCGCTGTGGATAATCACCCACATGCGCTTCGGAATCCTCGGCGGGACGCTGATGTGGGGCGACGACGGGGCGGAGGTCTCCCTGGGCGGACCCGCACGGCGCGCGCTGCTCACCCTGCTGCTCGTGCGGCCCGGGGAGGTCGTCCCGGCCGACCGGCTGGCCGACGGCACCGGGCCGCAGGGCACCCCGTCGCCGCACGCGTTGCAGTCCCAGATCTCCCGGCTGCGCTCGGCCCTGGGCGAGGCGGCGGCGATCGAGCGGACCGGAGCGGGCTACCGGCTCGTCGTCCCCGCCGACGACGTAGACGCCGGGCGGTTCGAACGGCTGGCGGAGCAGGGCCGGACGGCGCTGCGGGAGGGCGAGGCGGAGCGAGCGGCCTCCCTGCTGTGCGAGGCGTTGGAGCTGTGGCGGGGACCGGCGCTCGCCGACGCCGCCGACAGCGAGCCGGCCCGGGCCGCCGCCGCGCGGCTGGACGAGCTACGGCTCTGCGCGCACGAGGACCGGATCGAAGCCGCGCTGCGACTGGGCGAACACCGCGCCGTCGTACCGGAGTTGCGGGAACTCCACGACCGTCATCCGCTCCGGGAACGGCTGGCCGGGCTGCTGATGCGGGCGCTGTTCGCCGACGGCGGGCAGGCCGAGGCGCTGGTGGTGTTCGAGGAGACCAGGCGGCACTTTGCCGACGAGCTGGGCGCCGATCCGTCGGCGGAACTCGTCGGACTGCACCACGAACTGCTCAGCGCCGACCCGTCCCCCTCCCCCACCGCCCCGCCCGCCCCGCTGACGGCCTTCGTCGGCCGGGCCGGCGAGGTGGCCGCGCTCGCCGAACTCCTCGGCGAGGCACGGCTGGTGACGCTGACCGGGCCGGGTGGCGTCGGCAAGACCCGGCTGGCGGTGGAGGTCTGCGCGACGGAGAGCGAGCAGGTCTGCTTCGTGGAGCTGGGCGCGCTGCGCGACGGCGCGCTCGTACCGCCGGCGCTGCTGCGCGCCCTCGGCCTGCGGGAGCGGGGGCTGCATGTGGCGGCCGGTGACCGGGATCCGTTGGAGCGTCTGGTCGCGGCACTGTCGGGGCGGGCGCTCCTTCTCGTCCTGGACAACTGCGAGCATCTGGTCGAGGAGGTCGCCGCGTTGGCGGCGCGCCTGCTGGCGGCGTCTCCTCGGCTGAAGGTGCTGGCGACCAGCCGGGAGGCGCTGGGTGTCATCGGCGAGCACCTCCATCCCGTACGGCCGCTCGACGACGGGGCGGCCGCGGAACTGTTCACCGCCCGGGCGCGCGCGGTGCGCGGCGGGTTCGTGCCCGATCCGCAGGCCGTACGGCGCGTGTGCCTGGCGCTGGACAATCTGCCGCTGGCCATCGAGCTCGCGGCGGCCCGGCTGCGGACGGTCAGTCTCGACGAGCTGGCGGCCCGGCTGCCCGACCGGCTCGCCGTGGCCGCGCGCGGCACCCGGACGGTGGACGAGCGGCACCGGACGTTGCGCTCGGTGATCGCCTGGAGCTGGGACCTGCTGTCCGAGCCGGAGATGCGGGCCGCGCGGCGCTTCGCGGTGTTCGCCGAGGGGGCGAGCGTCGGGTCCGCGCTGCGGGTGTGTGAGACCGACGAGGAAACGCTGGAGTCGTTGGCCGACAAGTCGCTGCTGGACCGGGCGGGCGGCCGCTACCGCATGCTGGCGACGATCCGCGCCTATGCCACCGAACGACTGGACGCCGCCGGCGAAACGGCGGCGGTGCGGCGGACACACGCCCGGACGCTGCTGAGGCTGGCCCGCGACGCCGAACCGTGGCTGCGCCGGCACGAGCAGCTCCAGTGGCTGGCGGTCCTCGCGACCGAGCACTCCGATCTGCTCGCGGCCGTGCAGTGGGCGGTGGCGGCCGGGGAGGTCGGGACCGCCGCTGAGCTGCTCGCCTCGGCCTCGACGTACGGGTGGATCCGGGGTGTCTCCGGTGCGCTGACGCCACCGGCGGTCGCACTGCTCGACGCCGTGGGCGACGCTCCACCGGCCGGGCACGGCGAGGCGTACGCGATCTGTGTGCTGCTCGCGGCGTCCGGCCCGGCGGGCCGCGAGGTGTGGCGCCGGCACCGGATCGCGGCCGAAAAGGCCCTGGCAGCGGCGTGGTCGGGCCCTGAGCCGGGTCGCTACCCGGCCGCTCTGCTGCTCTGGATGATGCACAACGCCGGCGACGGCGACGGGCCCGCGGCGCTCGCCCTCGTCTCCGCCCAATGCGACCGCCCCGAGCCGTGGGTCCGCGCGGCCGCGCACTACGTCTCCGCCTTCGGCTTCCTCGGCAACGGGCAGCGGGCGAAGGCCGAGTCGGCGCTCCGTACCGCGGTGGCAGGATTCCGCACGCTGGGTGAGCGGTGGGGTGCCGCGCTGGCCCTGGACGCGCTGGCGGGCCTCGCGGCCGCGCGCGGCGCCCGCGCGGAGGCGCTCGCGCTCACCGAAGAAGCCCTCGCCCTCGCCGAGCAGTTGGGCGCGTGGGAAGACTGTGCCGACCTGCTGGTCAACCGGGGCGACCACCGCATCGACGCCGACCCGACCGCGGCGCGTGCCGATTACGCCCAGGCCGCCGAGTTCGCCCGGCGGGCCGGCAGCGCCTCGGCCACGGCGGCCACCCGGCGCGCATGCGGCGACCTCGCCCTCCTGTCCGGGGATCCGACCGGGGCGGAGGAGCTGTACGCACAGGCCCTGGCGCAGCTCGACCCGCACTGGATCAAGGGGCTCGGCCACCGGGTCCGTGCGCTGGCCGGACTCGGCCGCGCGGCGGAGTCCCGCGGCGATCAGGCAGAGGCCCGGGCCCACTACCAGCAGGCCGCCCGGTCGGCCGCCGTCCCCGGAGCGGCCCTGCCCGACGCGCTGCGCTTCCTGGGACTGCCCGAGTCGTTGGTCGAGGCGGTGGGCGGAGAAGGATGGGCTGACCGGCGCTAGTCTTCGAGCCAGATCTCTTCCATGTTCCCGGTGGCGTCTTCGGTGTGCCGCACGCGGAAGAGGGACTCGGTGCGGCCGGTGTGGTCGAGGGGTGCGACCTTTTTGAGGGCGAGGCGGCACAGGCTGCCCCAGGAGAAGACGTTGACGGCGGCGTGCAGGTCGACGCCCGCTTCGGTCAGTTCCGGTGCGGTGATGCCGAAGGCGGCGGCCACGTCGGCCGGTGAGCCTTCGATGTCCCAGTGGTCCACGTCTTCTCCGTGCCAGCCGGCGGCGAACAGCCGGGCCCCGTCGGGGTGGATGATCTTCCAGGCGCCGTAGGTCATGGGGTAGTCGATGGTGCACGAGGCGGTGATCACGGCGTCGGGGAAGCGCTCGGCGAGGGATTCCGCTTCCTCCTCGACCGGGTAGATGCCGTTGCAGTGCACGAGTCCGGGGTCGGTGATCTCGGTGACGCCGCCCCAGCATCCGACCCGTACGAGTTCCAGGTCCGCGCGGGTGCCGGCGGATGTGTCAGCCGTCGCGGAAACGGTGCCGAGGTCTTCGAGGACCGTGTCGATGGTGCCGAAGGACGCGGCGAACCGGCGGGCCGCGGCCGGATCGTGCGCCGGGAGGCCGGCCGGGTCCGTGCCGGTTCCGGGCCGGACGAGGGTCAGACCGTATGCGCCGTACCGGACGACGTCCGTGTCCGGGGGGACGTCCCAGAAGGAGGATTCGGCCAGTGCGGAGTCCGTCATGGGCCTCACCTTAGCTTTGCCGTGAACTACTGCTTCTGGGAGGGGAGTTCAGGGGAAAGGAGCGCCGCGGGGATGGGGGCGGCAGGGACTCCGCGTGCTGTGAAGCGAATCACAGCGGTGGGCTGTCACGGTTTGCCGGTGCGGAGTGTCTCGATGGGCAGCCGAAGAGAGGAGCAGGTGATGCCGGGCGTGATGCCGGGGAGCCGACGGGTACGCGGGGTGGGGGCGGGCCGTGACTGAGGACGCCTTCACCGCCCACCGTCCGCTGCTGTTCACCATCGCCTACGAGATGCTGGGCAGCGCGGCCGACGCCGAGGACGTGCTGCAGGAGAGCTATCTGCGGTGGCGCACGGTCGATCCCGCCACGGTCGAGCATCCGCGCGCCTACCTGGTCCGTACCGTGACCCGGCAGGCCCTGAACCACCTGCGCGCGGTCAAGGCGCGGCGCGAGGAGTACGTCGGCACGTGGCTGCCCGAGCCCATCCGCACCGCACCGGAGGTGGGCGACGATGCGATCCTGGCCGAGTCGGTGTCGATGGCCATGATGCTCGTCCTGGAGACGCTGAACCCGACCGAGCGCGCGGTGTTCGTGCTGCACGACGTGTTCGGCTACACCCATGGCGAGATCGCCGCCTCGATCGGCAAGACCGAGGTCACCGTCCGGCAGATCGCCCACCGCGCACGCGGGCACGTCCACGCCCGGCGCCGCCGCTTCGCACCCGATTCCGCCGCCGGCCAGGAGATCGCCCAGCGGTTCCTGCTCGCCGCGACGACCGGCGAGGTCCAGGTGCTGATGGACCTGTTGGCACCCGATGTCGTGGTGCTCTCCGATGGTGGCGGGAAGGTGTCCGCCGCCCGCCGCCCGATCGTCGGCCCCGCCGACGTCGCCCGGTTCGTCCTCGGTGTGGTCCGCACCGGCGCCGCCACGTCCCGCGCGGAGCCCGCCACGTACAACGGCATGCCCGCGGTCCGGTTCGTCACCGGCGACGCGCTCGACTGGCTGGTCGCGTTCGAGATCCACGACGGACGGATCACCGGCCTCTACGGCATGCGCAACCCGGACAAACTGCACCGCGCGGATGCGGTGTGCCCACTCGACAGAGGAGTACCCAGCCGTGGAAACCGTGACCGTTGAACGCGTCATCGACGCCCCGATCGACGAGGTCTTCGCCTGGCTCACCACGACCACCCACTACACGAGCTCGCCCTTGGTGGTGCGGTGCCGACTGACCCGGCACGGCGAGGGCGCGCCCTACGGGGTCGGCGCGGTGCGCAGTCACCTCTGGTTGGTGGGCTGGTTCCGGGAGCGCATCACGCACTACGACCCGCCGTACGCCACCGAGTACGTCGTCGAACGCAGCCTGCCGCCGTCGAGGCACGAACTCGGCCGCATGACGTTCGCCGAGGTCGACGGCGGCACCGAGGTGCGCTGGACCACCCGCGCCGAGATCCGCCTCCCGCTGCTCGGTCGTCCACTCACCGGGCTCCTCCTGCGACCGATCCTCAGCCGCACCTTCGGCAACATCCTCAATGCCGCCAACACGGCACTGACCCCACAGCCCCAACGCCGCCAGGTGTGACCAACGTTGGAGCCAGGACCGAGGCCACGACCGCCGCGACGTCGGCGGTCGTGGCAGAGTGAGCGCATGTCCCTCTCCACGCCGCAACGGCGAAGACGCCTCGCCGCCGCACTTCTCCTCCTGGGTGCCGCGATACCCCTGACGGCCTGTGGTCAGCAGCGGGTCGCAGCCGGTGCGCCGAGCACGTCCGCCGGTGCGAGCCCCAGCACCCGCCCCACCCCGTCCGGTCCCGGCGCCTCCCCCTACGTCGAGCCAGGGGCCCATGACGGAGCCCCGCACTACAACGAGAACAACGCCGGCCGGCAACCCCGCGAGATGTCCCCGACCAGCGAGAAGGACGCGCAGAGGGAGGCCCACCGCATCGAGCCGGTCCTCAAACGCCTCTGGAAGCAGGGGACGTGGGACCCCAAGAGCGTCCGCTCGGCGCTGCTCGCGCTCGGGTACGAGGAGCAGCGGACCGGTTCCAAGGGCGAGCAGCTCGGCGGGACGCTCGATGTGCGGGGCATGGAACCCCGATTCAAGGGTGATCATTACGTCACGGCCGAAGGCGCCCGTATCGGCCTCCGCGTCCACAACGACGCCTGCGTCACCGCCTTCGTGCAGAAGACCAACTACCAGGTGCAGGTCAACGGGCCGTACCTGGAGTCGGGTTGCTTCGAACCGCCCTTCGCGCACTGACGAAGGCACTGACGGACGCGCCGACGGGCGCACCGACGGACAAGGCCTGCCCCGGCGCGCGGCGGGGGCGGTGCCGGGGAGCCCGCTCTTTCCCGTGAGTTGCGGCCACCGCGGGCCACGATCCGCGTTCCCTCCCGGGCGGCGCCGATCGCCTCTAGACTTCACCTTCCTCTGGTAAGTCGGACTCACTCTGCGGGGCGGGGGGCGGGCTGCGGATGGGCGAGGTGCGCACACTCGGGGACGAGGATTTCCCGGCGGTGTTCCGGTCGGCCGATGCCGCGTCCCTGTCGGGGCAGCGGCGTCACCTGACCGGCACGAAGTGGCGGCTGCTGCTGGCGATCGCCGCCGCGGGCTGCGCGGTGTCGAGCGCGGACGCCGCGGTGGCGATGGTGCTCCTGGCGTTCCTGGCGACCGTCTACGTCGAGGTCTGGATGCTGACCGAGCGGCCGGAGCGGGCCTGGTACGACGGGCGTGCCCTGGCCGAGTCGGCGAAGACGCTGTCCTGGCGGTACGCGGTGGCCGGCGATCCCTTCCCCGCCGATCTGCCGGCGGACACCGCGGAGCGCAGGTTTCACCAACGCCTGGCGCTGCTGCTGCGGGAGGCGCCCAGCGACAGCATCGTCCCGGTCGGTTCGATGGCCGCCACCGAGGTCATGGGCGAGCTGCGCCGGGGCCCGTTCGCGGACCGCAAACAGGCCTACCTCACCGGGCGCATCGCCGATCAACAACAGTGGTACGGGACCAAGGCCACCATGAACATCACCCGCGCCCGCCGCTGGCGGCTCGGCCTGATCACCATCGAGGGGCTGGGCGTACTCGCCGCCGTACTGCGCCTCCTGGAGATCATCCCGTTCGACCTGCCCGGCGTACTGGCGGCGGTGCTGGGCGCCGGGGCCGCGTGGTTCGCGGTCCGGCAGTACGAGTCGCTCGGCCGGGCCTACACCTTCGCGGCGACCGAACTGAGCATCGTGCACCAGCGGCTGACCGCGGTGCACGACGAGTCACGGTGGGCGCAAGAGGTGGCCGACGCGGAGGAGGCCATCAGCCGGGAGCACACCATGTGGCGGGCGTCCCGCGGCGCGGGGTAGGCCGGCGGCCGCGGCGGCGGCCCTCCGGCGGCCTTCTAGTGCAGGATCTTTTCCTTCGCCCGTTGGAATTCCGCCTCGGTGATGTCGCCCCTGCTCTTGAGCTCGGAGAGTTTGGCCAGCCGGTCCACGTCTTCGGCGGGGCCTCCCGCCACGTCCCGGATGTAGGCGTTCATGGCCTCCTGCTGGGCCCGCGCGTGGTGGATCTCGCGTTCACCCATGTCACGGCCGCGCGCGATCACGTAGACCAGCACGCCGAGGAACGGGACGAGCATCACGAAGATGAGCCAGCCGGCCTTCGCCCAGCCGTTCATCTTCCGGTCGCGGAAGATGTCGACGATGATGCGGAACAGCAGGACCAGCCACCATATCCAGAGGAAGATCCACATCACGGTCCAGAAGGCACCGAGGACCGGATAGTCGTACGCCAAGTACTCCATCGCTCTCTCCTGATCACCAGCCGAACAGCAGTGGTACGCCCTCACCGTCGCGCGCACCGGCCGCCGACGGCATCACCCGCTACGGGCGAACCGGCGGTTCCGGCGGTTCGGGCGGTTCGGGCGGTTCCGGCGGTTCGGGCGGGGAAGCGTCCGCACGGGGGCCGGGTTCGGGTGGGGAGACGTCCGTACGGGGGCCGGCCGGCGCCGGCGTCGGTGGGGTGGCGGACGGCGGACTGCCGGTCGCGGCGAGCACGCCCAGCAGCACCAGCACGACGAGGACGATGCCGAGGACGAGGGCGACCGAGGCCGGGGTCGGGTAGTTCCACAACACCAGGACCAGCGCACCGATCGCGATGACGATCCCGGTCGTCCAGGCCCGGTGGGCATCCAGCCACCGGCCCACTCCCCCGGTGCGCACGCCGACGTGGGCGAGCCGTCGGCCGGCCGCGCCCGTGGTGCGGGCGGTGCCGGAGCGTACGGCGCGGGCAGGGCGGCCGGGCCCGTAGAGGTAGGCGGCGATCGCGGTGATCACGGCGACGACGAACACCGTCCAGGTGCTGTTCCGCAGGAAGCGCACCAGCGTGTCGAAGATGGCTGCCGCGGCCTGCTGGGTCTGGGTGCTCGGGGGCACCGAATCCAGGTACTGGCGGCGCGCGAACGCGAGCCCGACCAGGAGCAGCAGCATCATCACGGCGAGCCCGACGCCCGCGGTCAGCAGCGTGGCCCGGTGGGCCGGCGCCGTCCACACCGCCACCACGACCAGCACCAGAACCGTCACGGGCAGCCAGACACCGACGATGTCGAGCACCATCATGGCGTTCTGCGCCTGCTGGAGCTTGTCCGTCTTCAGCAGGACGACCTGCCGGTCGACGTCGGGGATGTACTTGGCCTTCTCGAAGCCGCGGTCGATCAGCCGTTGCTGGACCTTGTCCACGACGGTCCCGATGTTCAGGACGACGGTGTCGCCGCGGGCCTGGATCGCGCTGTTGCCCTCGCCCGTGAGGACCTTGACCACGGCCGCATGGGCGCGCAGGTTGGCGGCGTCCCAGACCTTCGCGAACTCGTCGCTGGTGACCACCTTGTGCACCACTTTGTGGACCACGTCGGTCACCGCGTTCTCCAGCGGGCCGCCCAGTCGCCTGGTCTGGTTGACGACCACGGGCGGCGCGTTGCGCTGGGCGAGCGACTTGGCGAGGGCGTCGGTGACCCGTTTGACGTCGAGCTCCTTGACCACGTCGTTGGTCAGCCTCGTGGTGACCGCGTTCTGGATCGCCGGCTCGCGGGCCAGCGGGGCGACGGTCTGTACGTATCGGTGGGCGTCGGAGACCTGGGACTGCGCCCAGGCGGCGACGGCTCCCAGCGGGGCCAGCAGGAAGGCCAGGACGAGGAGGACGGCCGCGCAGGCGGTGCGCAGCTTCCGGTGTTGTACGTGGGACGCGCGCCGGAGCCGCTCGTACTCGTGGCGCTCGGCGGAGCTGAGGGGGCGGCGGTCCTCCGGGCGGCCCTCCTCCGGGCGGCGGGGCTCGCGGCCTGCGTCCGGGCCGTCGGGGCCGTTCGGGCCGTTCGGGCGGTCGGGGCCGTTCGGGCCGTTCGGGCGGTCGGGGCCGTTCGGGCCGGGGGTGGCGGACGTGGACATGCGCGGCTCCTCCCTGGCCGGCCGTTGCCCTGAGGCGCCCGCGTGGGTCCCGCCCGGGCGCGGCCCGCAGCTCGGGGGCGCGGACCAGCAGAATTCCCTCGTAGGCTGCCGCGTCCGGGAAGGGCGGCCATCACCCGTTCCAGGTGGCCTTGGCGCGCTGCCCGCGGGTTGCCGGGCGGGCGGCAGCCGCCTCCACTCAGGGGACTCGGCCGCCGGGCGCCGCCCGTGCTGCGGCACGGCGCGGGCTTGCGACGTTACGCTCCGTGCGACCGCGAAACCCGAGCGAACAGGCGGGCCGGAGCCCAGGGTGCCCGAGGCCCGGCACGCCGCGCCCAGCCGAAGGAGTACAGGTGAGCGGAAACGGCGGGTGGGCCATCGCTGCGGTAGCCGCCGTCACCGGCGGATACGCTCTGGTCTCCCGGCGACTGACCGCACGCTCGGTATCGGCCCCGATGGTGTTCACCGCGGCCGGCGTGCTCATCGGTCCGGTCGGTCTCGGGCTGCTCGATCTGAAGCACGACGCCGGACCGGTGCTCACCCTCGTCGAGGCGGCCCTGGCGCTGGTCCTCTTCTCCGACGCCGCCACCGTCCGTTCCGAGGAGTTCCGCAGCGGCTGGTTCTTCCCCGCCCGTCTGCTCGCCGTCGGACTGCCGTTGACGATCGCGGGCGGCGCCCTGCTGGCATGGCCGCTGCTGCCGGGGCTGAGCGGCTGGGAAGTGCTGCTGGTCGCCGTGATCCTCGCGCCCACCGACGCGTCCGTGAGCAAGAGCGCGGTGTTCGCCCCGCGCATCCCCGCGGTGGTGCGGCACGGGCTCAACGCCGAGTGCGGCTTGAATGAGTGCCTGGTCCTGCCGCTCTTCGCCGTCCTCCTCGCCGGGCTGCCCGGCACGGCGGCCGCACACCAGGGAGTGCTGGGGACGCTCCAGCGGGTGCTTCTGCTCAGTCCCGCGCTGGGGCTGGCGGTCGGTGGCGTCGGCGGGTGGCTGCTGCGCCGGTCGCGTGCCGCGGACCGGATCAGCCATGACTGGCGGCGCATCCTCCCGCTGGCCCTCGCCGCCGGAGCGGGCGCGCTCGCGGCGGTCACGGAGGGCAGTCCGTTCGTCGCGGCCTGGGTGGCGGGCTTCGTCTTCTCGGCGGCGCTGCGTCCGGCGGCCCGGCCCGGCACCGACCGGGACGGCGCGGACGACACCCTCGATGCGGTCGAGCACCTGGCCGCGCTGCTGGCCGCGCTGAGCTTCCTGGTCTTCGGCGCGGTACTGCTCGGACCCGCGCTCACGCGTCTGAGCTGGCACGCCGTCGGCTACGCGGTGTTGAGCCTGACCGTCGTCCGGCTGCTGCCCACCGCCCTCGCGTTCGTGGGCAGCGGGCTGCGGGCGCCCACCGTGCTCTACACCTCCTGGTTCGGTTCCCGCGGTCTGCCGTCCCTCGTGCTCGGACTGTTCGTGGCGACCGAAGCGGCCCCCGGGGCCCTGCCGACGGGCACCGTGGTCGCCCTCACCATCGGGCTCAGCATCCTGCTGCACGGGCTCTCGTCCGTCGTCCTGGCGGACCGGTACGGGCGGTGGTACGAGGGAGCCGCGGCCCGCCGGCCGTCGCTCCGGGAGAGCGTGACGGACCGGCTGCTCGACGAGCGCCGGCCGGCCGAGTGGAAGAGCGAGTGACCACGGCGCGGCGGCGCACCCGGGCGGTCAGTCCCCTCGGGCGGTGATCCGGCCGCGGTGCACGGCCTCGGCGAGTGCCCGGAAGTCGCGCTCGTTCTGGTCGGCGTAGGTTTCGGCGAACTCGGCCAGGGCCTGGTCGAAGACGTCCTTGCCGCCCAGGTAGGCCGCGATGGCGATCCGGTCGCCGGACCGGGCATGGGCGCGGGCCAGTGTCGCGCCGCACAGCTCGCCGTAGAGCCGCATCCGGCCGGGCGGCATCCGCTCGGTGCGGGCACTGCCCTTCCAGTCGTGCAACTGGCGTACGTAGAAGTCGCGTTGACGCCCGTCGATGCCGGTGACGCGTTCCCAGCCGAGGAAGATGTCACTGACGGCCTGCATCAACTGCTGGCCGTGCACCACACGTTGGCCTTCGTTGGCGTACGCCGACGGGTCCGTATAAGGCGCCAGGATCGACGGGCCGGCCTCCTTGGCCTGCAGGAACAGGGGGTCGTCGGCGTCCCTGCCGAGCAGCAGCACGATCCAGCAGCGGGTGCCCACGCTGCCGACACCCACGACCTTACGGGCCGCGTCGACCATCCGGAACTGCCGGAGGAGGTGCCGGCGGTCGACGGGGAGGCTCTGGCCGTAGCGTGCGACGAGGAGGCGGAGGTGTCCTTCGAGTTCGGCGCGGTCGGTGCCGGTCATCAGGTCGTCCAGCGGGACGATCAGGGGCGGGTCGGCGGCTATCCGCCGGGTGCCGTCGACGACCTCGGTGAGCCGCTCGAAGGACTGCAGGTGATCCCGGCTGCGCGCGGTCTCCAGCGTCCGGGCGAGCCGGCGGCGACCTCGCTTGCCGAGCCGGTCGGCGAACAGCACGCGCAGGTCATCGGTGCCGGACCGGGCGTACCACACGTCGAGGTTGCGCATACCGGCGAAGCCCCGCATCGCCTGCCGGTAGGAGCGGACGGTGGCCCGGACGACGTCCCGGCGCTGTTCGTCCGCGAAGCCGTTGGCCCGGCCGGCGATCGCCATGCTGGCGGCCAGGCGTTTGACGTCCCACTCCCACGGGCCGGGCAGGGTCTCGTCGAAGTCGTTGACGTCGAAGACCAGATGGCGCTCGGGCGAGGCGTAGAGCCCGAAGTTCAGCAGGTGGGCGTCACCGCACAGCTGGGTCACGATCCCGGTGCACGGGCGGGTGCCGAGGTCCGCGGCCATGAGGGCCGCGGCGCCGCGGTAGAAGGCGAACGGCGACTCCAGCATCCGCCCGTAGCGGAGCGGCACGAGGTCCGGCACGCGTCCGGCGCTCTGCCGGTCGAGGAGCTCGACCGGGTCGGGCCGGTCCGGTGCGGGCCCGAACTCGGCGTGGGACGGGCGCGGTAGGCGTTCGCGGACCGCCTTGCCGCGGCCGGCGCGTTCGGCCGGTGTCAGGAGGGATGCGTCCGTCCTCACGGCCCGTCCCTCCTGCCGTCGGCCGGCCGGGACCGGTGCCGTACGAACCAGGCGCCCGCCGCCAGGAAGGACACCACGACGAGGACGAGCAGGGCGGTCCCCCAGAATCCGCCGACGACCCGCACGCCGGCCAGCACGACCGCGGCGGCTGCCAGGAACGGCACCACGGTGAGGGCGAGGAAGCGCAGGATGGCGGCGATGCCGGCCGCCCGGGGCACGCGGGTGAGCCCGCGCCGGTGCCGGACCCGGTCCCCGGTGGCTCCCGGGGTGTAGTACTGCACGGCTTTCGCGCCGAGCCGCAGGCTGTTCTGCCGGTAGAACCAGGCGAGTGCCGGCACCCAGATCAACGGCAGCACCATGCCCACGAGGAAGAGGGCCGCGATCAGGGCCGTCGACATCACCCGCTGGAGTGTGCCCCGCTTCTCGCCGCCCCCGGTGATGCCGAGGATCGCCGCCATCCTGACGATCAGCGACCACCGCGTCCGGCGGGGAAGCCGGCCCCGGCCGCCCTGCGGGTGGCGCGGCACCTCGGGCAGCGCGGCCTCGGCCGCCTCGGTCGACGGGTACACGTCCTGCAGGACCAGCAGGTCCGCCACGCGTCGTTCGCTACGGGGGTCCTGGCCGGCGAGCGCGGCCAGTTCGAGGACCATCTGGGCCTGGGCCAGCAGTGCCGCCACGAAACTGACCGGCATGAGGACCACGAACGGCCCGCCGAGCGCGGCGCCGTCGGCGATGGTCAGCCGCGTTCCGTGGCTGATGGTGTCCCCGGCGAGCTCGGCGTCCCCGGCCTCGGGCTTGCGCTGTGTGCGCCGCTCCACGGCGGCCGCGGCCCGCGGACCGAACCGCCGCACCGCGAAGAAGGCCAGTTGCTCGGGCATGTGCCGGGGGTCGGCCCAGATCATCGGCAACAGCGCCTGGGCCTGCACCCTCGTCGAGTCGTCCGGCCGGGCCGGCCGCGACCCGTCGGTGGTCCGTCTGCCGCCGTTCATCCGGCTCCAGTTCCTTGGCTGTCTGCGTGGCGCCGGGCCCTCTCCTCGGCCGTGGTGGTGGCCCGGGCTGTGGTGTGGTGGCCCTGCGGGGGACGGCTGCTGCGGTCCGCCGCCACTGGTACGGCCTGCATCCGGCGGCACTGCCACTGTGCGGGCCGCCCGCCCGGCCTGCCTCACCCGTTGCGGGTGACGGTGGCGGCCGCATCGGCCCGCCACCATGGGGCTACGAAGCGGCCGTCAGCGCCGTGGAGAGATGCCACGAGCCCAGGAGAGGCCATGAGAGGTGTCGTCACGCCCGGGCGGGCGGGGCAGCGCTGGAGCGCGCGGCTGGCGATCGTGGCGGGCGTCGGCGCGACGGTGCTCCTGCTGTCCGTGGCGGGGCTGCGGAGCCTGGTGCTGGTGGCCATGGGGATGGCGGGGCTGGCGGTTTCGGCGGCGGCCGGCTGGTGGGCGCTGTCCCGGCGGGGTGTGGCGCGCGGTGTGGCGCTGGTCCTGGCCCTGCTGGCGCCGGTGGCGGTGCTGGTGTCGTATGTGGCGGCGCGCCTGCTCTGGCTCGTACTGGTCTCGTTGGCGCTGTGGGTGCTGGCCGCCGCCGCGGGCTGGGCCGCGCTGCGGGCGGACGCCGTCGCGCGGGCGTCCCCCGGTCGTCCGGTCCCCCCGCCCGAGCGTGCCTGCCTCCTGATGAATCCGCGCTCCGGTGGGGGCAAGGTGGGGCGTTTTGGGCTGCGCGAGAAGGCGGAGGCGCTGGGCGCGGAGGTGCTGCTGCTCGACGCCGCCCGCCACGGGGACGTGGCCGGGCTCGCCCGCGACGCCCTCGCCCGTGGTGCCGACCTGCTCGGGGTGGCGGGCGGTGACGGGACGCAGGCGCTGGTGGCGGCGGTGGCGGCGGAGCACGACGTGCCGTTCGTGGTGATCCCGGCCGGGACCCGCAACCACTTCGCGCTGGATCTGGGGCTCGACCGGGACGACCCGTCGCGGAGTCTCGCGGCGCTGACCGACGGGGTGGAGGTCCGGGTGGACCTCGGCCGGGTCGGGGGACGGGCCTTCGTCAACAACGCGTCCTTCGGTGCGTACGCGGAGGTCGTGCAGAGCCCGGCGTACCGCGACGACAAGGTCGGCACGCTGCTGCGGCTGCTGCCCGATGTGCTGACGCACCAACACGGGCCGCGGCTGTCGGTCAGCGCCGGGGACGTCCGCGTCGACGGCCCCCAGGCCGTGCTGGTCAGCAACAACCCGTACCGGGTCGGTGACCGCGCCGGGCTGGGCCGTCGCGACCGGCTCGACGGGGGTGTGCTGGGCGTGCTGAGCGTGACGGTCGACAGTGCGGTCCAGGCGGCCGGTCTGCTGCGCGGCCGGCACGCGCAGGGGCTGGTCTCGCTGACCGCCGAGGCGCTCGTGGTCGACGCCGACCGGCCGGAGGTGAGCGTCGGGGTCGACGGCGAGTCGCTGGAGCTCCCCACCCCCGTGCGCTGCCTCTCGGAGCCGGCCGCGCTCCGGGTGCGGGTGCCCCGGCACCGTCCGGGCGTCCCGCCGGCCCGGCCGCGGCTGGACTGGCGGCGGCTGGGCACCCTCGCCCTTCCTGCCGGCCGTGGGTCACCCGCCGGCTGAGCGGGCGGCCTTCCCGGCCGGTCGCTCGGCCGGCAGCCGGCGGGTGAACGGGAAGGCGGCGAGCGGGATGGCCGCGGCTGCCAGGACGGCGGCCTTGAGGCTGTTCAGCTGCGCCGTGGCGTAGGAGTCGACCAGCGCATCGGTCTCGGACGGCGGCAGCGCGGCCCGTTCCGCCGCCGCGCGCACCTGGTCCGTGCTCACGAAGCTGACCCCGGCCTCCATGGCGATGCCCGCCTGGTGACGTGCCGCCTGGGAGATCTTCGGGTTGTTCTCGATCTGCGTGGTGAAGGCACTGACCAGGGCGCCGATCAGCAGGGATCCGATGAGCGCGGTGCCGAGGGACGACCCGAGGTTCTGCGCGGTGTACTGCAGGCCGCCCGCTTCGCTGCGTTCGGCCTCCCCGACGCTGGACTGCACGATGTTGCCGAGTTGCGAAGCGAGCAGTCCCATGCCGAGGCCGAGGACGGCCATCGCCAGGCCGAAGGAGAGGTTGTCGATCCGGGGCTCGATCGTCGCGAGGAGCCACCCGGCCGCCACGACGAGCACGAGGAGGCCGGCTCGCACCACCGTGCGCGGTGCCGCGATCCGGCCGAGGAGCGGGCCGCTCATGGCGGACAGCAGCATGGCGACCGACACCGGCAGCAGGCGGACTCCGGTCTCGAAGGCGTTGAGGCCCTGGACGACCTGGAGGTACAGCGGGATGACGAAGAACAGACCGAGCAGCACGAGGTTCTGGCACAGCAGCATGGTCAGGCCGGAGCGCAGCGGCGGGACGCCGAAGAGGGACAGCCTGACCAGCGGGTTCCGCCCGTGGTCCTCCCGCCGCCGCTCCCAGCAGCAGAACAACCACAGCACGGCGGCTCCGGCGGCGATGACGAACAGGGTCGGGGCGAAGCCGAACAGGAGGAAGGGCGGGTTGCGCGGTTTCAGCCATCCCCAGGAGCTGCTCTGCAGCACGCCCAGGACGACGAGGGCGAGCCCGGCCGCGGACAGCGCGACGCCCGCTGCGTCCAGTTTGGTGCGCGGCCCCGGCGGGGCGTCCGGGATCCACCGGATCACGCACAGCATGGCGACGACCAGCACGACCTCACCGGCGAACACCAGCCGCCAGGTCAGATAGGTCGTCACCCAGCCGCCGAGCAGCGGCCCCACCGCGATGCCGGCTCCGGCCAGACCGCCGATGACGCCGTAGGCGACCGACCGGTCCCGGCCCCGGTACGCGCCGGCGACGAGCGCCGCGAGGGCCGGGAGGACGAGCGTGGCACCGAGTCCCTCGATCACGGACCAGCCCAGGGCCAGCACCCACAGCGACGGTGCCAGCGAGGTGAGGGCGGAGCCGACCGCGTAGACGATCAGTCCCACGGTGAAGGTCCGGCGGCGCCCGAAGGCGTCGCCGAGCTTCCCACCCGTGATCATGAAGGCGGCCATGACCAGTGTGTAGAGCGTGATGACGGCCTGGATCGCGGTGACCTCGGTGTCGAAGTCCTCGACCAGCCTGCTGATGGAGACGTTCATCACCGAGGTGTCCAGCACCATCAGGAACTGCGCCGTCCCGAGCACGATCAAGGCCCGCCATCGCTGCACGCCTGCACCTCTCCACGTTTCGGTGCTCCCCGATGAGGGGCGAGCGACTCTTGATCGCACCCTAGAGCCGCCCGGTGCCCGACGGTCGGCTGGCCACGGGGTGTGTCACCCGCCCGGCCAGGGCCGCCGCGCAGCCGTCGTGCGATCACCGGGCGGCGGTGGCGAAGATGGACGTGCAGGGACATGACGGGCGGGCAGGGACCAGACGGGGCCGCGTCCGCCGAGGCAGCCGGGCCCGGTGTGGTGCACGGGTGCCGAGGCGGGGCCGCGGGCCCGTCGCACGGTGGTGATCGGATGGCTTCGACCGGACATGCGCTCCCGGACGCCGGACCGCGGACGACGCTGCCGTGGTCCGGCGATCCCCTGCTCGACGCCAAGCTGACGGTGCCCGCCGCCCCGCGGGCCCACGTCGCCAGGCACCGGCTGCTCGACGCGCTGAGCGCGGGCGCGGCCGGGCCGCTGACCCTGATCACCGGCCCGGCCGGCACCGGAAAGACGACGCTCGCCGCCGCCTGGGCGCGGGGCGACGGACCCCCTGGGCCGGTTGCCTGGCTGACGCTGGACGCGTACGACCGCACGCCGGGCGTCTTCTGGAGCTACGTCATGGAGGCGCTGCGGCGGGCCCTGCCCCGGCTGCCCGAGGGCATCGGGATGCCGTCCGCGCCCGGCGACGCCGGCACCTCTCTGCTGACCCGGCTCGCCGCCGCGACGGAGCGGCTGCCCGCGCCCGTGGTCCTCGTCCTCGACGGTTTCGAGAAGGTGGCGGGCCGGCGCGTCCCGGCCGGTCTGGAGTTCCTCCTCGAACACGCCGGGCCGCTGTGGCGACTGGTCGTCACCAGCCGTGTCGAGCCCTTGCTGCCGCTCCACCGCTACCGGGCCGAGGACCGGCTCACCGAGATCCGGGGTGCCGACCTGGCCTTCACCCCGCACGAGGTGGCCGTGCTGCTGCGGCGGCACGATCAGCGACCACCGGACGACGTCGTACAGGCCCTCACCCGGCGCACCGAGGGATGGGCCGCCGGGCTGCGGTTGTGTGCCCTGGCCATGGGCCGGACCGACGATCCGGCCGCCTTCGTCCGCTCGCTGGTCAGCTCCGAGCAGGCCGTCTCCGGCTATCTGCTCGCGGAGGTGCTCGACGCGCAGCCCGCCGCCACCACGGAACTGCTGCTGCGCACCAGCGTGCTCGACCGCCTCCACCCGGACCTGGCGAACGCCCTGGGCGGCGGCGGTGACGCGGAGGCGATCCTGGCCCGGCTCACGCGGGAGAACGCCTTCGTCGAGCCCGTGCCCGGCACCACCTGGTGCCGGGTGCACCCCCTGTTCGCGGAGGTGCTCCGCACCCAGCTGAGGATCCGGCATCCCGGTCTCGCGCCTCGCCTCCATGCCCGTGCCGCCCGCTGGCTCGCCGGGGCCGGCTGTGTCACGGAGGCGCTGGAGCACGCCGCGCAGGCCGGGGACTGGCCGTACGCGGCCTCGCTCGCCCTCCGTCAGCTGCTGGTCGGGACCCTGCTCGCCACTCCGGAGGCCGAACGTGTGGCGGGCGCCTTCGCCGGTATGCCGTCCTCCGTGCCGGGAGCCGAACCGGCCCTGGTGGCCGCCGCGTGCCGGCTGGCGCAACAGGACCGCGCCGGCTGCCGTAGGTACCTCGCCGTGGCCGAACGAGAGCTGGGCGAGCGACGCCCGGCCGGGCCGCGCCCCTGTAAGGACCCGCAGCCGGACCCTGAGGTCGCGCTCAGCCGCATGCTCCTCCGGCTGCTGTGCGGGCCGGGCGACGGCGAGCGGGACGAGCACGGAGAGTTCGACGGGCACGGCCCACGCGGTGGCGGACGCGGTGACGGCGACGGCGGGGACGGCCGAGGGCTCAAGGCAGCCGAGGAAGCCGCCCGGGCCGTCTCGGACCTGCAGCGGCGGCTACCGGTCGGGCTGGTCCGGGCGCATCCCGAGGTCGAGGCGCTACGGCTGCACGGGCTCGCCCGGGCGTTCCTCGGTGCCGGTCGTCTCGGCGAGGCCCGCCGCCTTTACGCCGAGGCCGTCGACGCCTGCACGACCGAAGCGACCCTGCCGTTGCGCCACCGGGCGCTGGGCCTGCTCGCGCTGGCCGAGAGCACCGAGGGCGCCCTGACGTCCGCGGAAGACCATGCGCTGCGGGCCCTGGCCCTCACCGAGGGTCAGGGCGCCGGGGCGGACCAGTGCTCGGGGGCCGGCTGTCTCGCCCTGGCCGTGGTCGCGCTCGAACGGGACGAACGCGAGGACCGCGAGGCCGCCCGCCGCCGCCTCGAACAGGCCCTGGCCTGCCCCGACGTGCCCGACGACCCGGTCCTGGCGGCCGAGGCAGCCGTGCTGCGTGCCCGCCTGGAACTGTCCTGCGGGCGCTGGGAGGCGGCCCTCGGCGCGCTCCCCGGTCCGGGAGCCGTCGGCGAGCGGTGGCCCGCCCAGCGGCTCGCCCTCACCCGCGCGGTCGTGGCACTGGCGCGTGGGGACCACCGGGCCGCCGTCGCCGCCGTGCACGACGTCCCCGCCGACGGGCCGGCTCCCCTCATCGCCCTGGCCGGCGCCCACCTCGTCGCCGGGCGCCCGGACCGGGCCCGACGGCTGCTGGACCGTGCCTGCGGCTCCCCCGGGCTGAGCCTGCCGGACCGGGTGGCCGCCCAGCTCGTCCGCGCCCATGCCGCCGTATTGGCGGACGACCGGACGACCGCTCGGCATCTGCTCGTCGACGCGCTGGACGCCGCCCGGCCCGAGCGGCTGCGCCGGCCCTTCACCGACGCCGGCCCCTGGCTGCGGCATCTGCTGGGCGGCATCGACGGCACCGCCGCGGCGCCGGCCCGGGCCGCCTGGCTCACCGCACGGGGCGGCGCGGCGCTCTCCTGCCCGGTGCCTCCCCTCAGCAGCCGGGAACGCGAGGTGCTCGGGTGTGTGCAGCGGATGATGACCGCCGACGAGATCGCGGACGAGCTCCGCCTCTCCGTCAACACCGTCAAGACCCACCTGCGCAGCGTCTACCGCAAGCTGGGCGTCTCCCGGCGCCGGGACGCGGTGGACCGGGCCAGGGAACTGCACGTGCTCTGACGCCGGGACCGTCCGCCCGGGTCCCACCTGTTCCGGGTGGTGGCGGCGGCCGCCGCCGGCCGCACGCTGCTGCTGAAAGGTGCCCCAGCGGTGGGGAGCAACACGACCATGCGCTACGAATTCCGTGTGACCGGCGACGTTTCGCGTCTCCTGTCCGAGGCGTTCCCCGAACTGCAGACGGAACCGGCCCGCCCGGAGACGCTGTTCTTCGGCACGGTCACGGACGAGGCCCACCTGTACGGGCTCCTCGCCCGCTTCCAGGACCTCGGCCTGCGCGTCGAGGAGATGCGCCGTCTGCCGGAATGAGGGAGCCTGCCCGGGAGGAGGGCGCCGGCCGTCCACACCCGGGGCAGCGGGCCCGTACCCTCCGGTTCGCGAGCGCGGCCCGGCAGCAGGAGAGACGCGGTGAACGTCCTGCAACCCACGCTGACGAAGGTGCCGTGGATGCTCGCGGCGCTGGTCCTGGTGGTCGGCGTGCTGCTGGATCTCTTGGCGCCCGAGCCGTACACGGGCCTTCCGCTGCTGGCCGCCGCCCCGCTCATCGCCGGCGCCACGCTGTCCTTCCGCTCCGCGTTCGCCGTCGTGTGCGTCACCTGCGTGGTCTCGGTGGCGGTGGACGTCGAACGGGGACGCCCGGCGACGCCGTTGCTGGTCGATCTGGCGGTGGTCGGGCTGATCGGGGTGCTGGCCCTCGTGGTCAACCGGCTCATCGTGCGGCAGGGGCTCGATCTGGCGCGGGCCAGGGACGTCGCGGAGGCGGCCCAGCGGGCGGTGCTGCCGGACCCGCCGCGGGAGGTCGGCCCGGTGGCCGTGGCCGCGGGGTACACGGCGGCGCAGGCCGAGGCGCGGATCGGCGGCGATCTCTTCGCGGTGCAGGAGACGCCGTTCGGGGTGCGGATGATCATCGGGGACGTGCGGGGCAAGGGGATCGCGGCCGTCGCCGCGGTCTCGGTCGCGATCGGGGCGTTCCGCCAGGAGGCCGAGTACTCCCCCACCCTGGCCGCGCTGTCGCAGCGGATGGACGAGGCGCTGGCCAGGGAGGCGGCCCGGAGCAGCCCGGTCATCTCGACGGAGGGCTTCACCACGGCCGTGCTGGCCGAGGTCTCCGCCGACGGTGAGGCGCTGAGCCTGGTGAACCGCGGGCATCCTCCGCCGTACCTGGTGCACGGCGGTCGAATCGTGCGGCTCGACCCGACCGCCCCGCAACTGCCCCTCGGGGTGGGGCTGGGGGAGCTCGCTCCGGCCGGTTCCGTGCCGGTCGATGTGGTGCGGCTGCCCCCGGGGGCCTCGCTGCTGCTGGTGACCGACGGCGTCACCGAGGCGCGGGACGGGCACGGGACGTTCTACGACCCGGTCTCCTCGGAGCGTCTGCACCGGCGGTTCGACGACCCCGAGGAGCTGGTGGAGGCCCTGACGGAGGACGTCGGGCGCTGGACCGAGGGCGAGCGCGCGGACGATATGGCCATCCTGGTGGTCACCCGGCGCGGCCGCCCTCCTGGCACCCGGTGATCCCGGGGGGACGGCAGGGGAGGAATCCGCCGGGCTGTCGACCGGTGGATCAGTCGGTGAACACGAGACTGACGTTGTGACCGCCGAAGCCGAAGGAGTTGGCGAGCGCGGCGTGCCACCGGCCGGTGCGGTTCTCGCCCCGCACCACGTCCAACTCCACGCGGGGATCGAGCCGTTCGAGGTTGCGTACGGCCGGTGCGACGCCGTCCCGGAGGGTGAGCAGCGCCGACAGGGCACCCACCGCGCCGGAGGCGCCGAGCATATGACCGGTCATCGACTTGGTCGCGGTGACCGGGGCGTGGTCCCCGACGGCGAGGCCGATGGCGCGGGCCTCGGCCAGATCGCCGGACTCGGTGGAGGTGGCGTGTGCATGCACATGGCCGATGTCCCGGGGGCTCACCCCGGCGTCCCGTAGCGCGGCGTCGATGGCGTGGACCTGGCCCTCCGTGTTGGAGGCGGTGATGTGGTCCGCGCTCGAACCGATGCCGGCCCCGGCCAGCGTGCCGTAGGTGCGGGCCCGCCGGGCGCGGGCGAACTCGGCGCGCTCCAGCACCATCACGCATCCGCCCTCGCCCATGACGAAGCCGCTGCGGGCCTCGTCGAAGGGCCGGGAGACGGACTCGGGGTGCTCGCGCTGCGGGGAGAGGGCCTTCATCTGGGCGAAGGCGGCGAGGGGGAAGGGGTGCAGGCATGCCTCCACCCCGCCGGCGACCACCACGTCCGCCCGGTCGGCACGTATCAGGTCCAGCGCCATGGCGAGTGCTTCGGCGCCCGAGGCGCAGGCGCTGACCGGGGTGCGGGCGCCGCCCTTGGCGCCGAGGTCCATGCTCACCCAGGCGGCGGGGCCGTTGGACATGAGCATGGGGACCGCGAACGGCGAGAGCCGGCGGGCGCCGGACTGCTCGAAGAGGTCGTCCTGGCCGAGGGTGGTCAGCATGCCGCCGGTCCCGGTGCCGATGACGACGGCGAGCCGTACCGGGTCGACGTCCGGGGCGCCGGCGTCCTGCCAGGCTTCTCGCGAGCTGACCAGGGCGATCTGCTCCACGCGGTCCAGCTTCCGCGCCTCCGCCCGGGGCAGCGCGGCCGCCGGGTCGTCGGAAAGCCCGGCGGCGATGTGGACCGGGAGGTCCGCGGCCCACTCCTCGTTCAGGGCCCGCACGCCGGACTTCCCCGCCAGCAGGCTCGACCAGGTCGACGGCGCGTCACCGCCCAAGGGCGTCATCGCACCGACACCGGTCACCAGCACCTGATCCGTCGCGGCCATCCCCGCTCCTCCCAAGGCATAGGAAACTGACAAGGTCTGCAAGGACCTCCCCCGATCATGCCAGCGATTCACCAGCGAAAAGATCAGCAAGTGGACCGATTCGACGACCTCGGAACTGTGGAAACCTCACAAGATAGGTCCAGACAAATGCCGTGGCGGAGAGGCGGCGTAAGGAAGGCCGGCTACGGCGCCCGCAAGGCGTCGACGGCGATGCGGGCGGCCGTGCCGATGACGGCGTCGGCCGCGGGCAGGGTGGCGGCGGTGTTGGCGGTGCGGGTGAAGACGGCGACGGCGTAGCGGCCGCCGTCGGGGTACTCGACGACGCCGACCTCATTGCGCACGGTCGGCAGACTGCCGGTCTTGCCCGCCACGTGCACGTCGTCGAAGGGGAAGCCGGAGGCCATCCGGTGCGGCCAGACCTGCAGGCCGAGGATGCGGCGGACGGCGGCCCCGTGCTCGGGGGTGCAGGCCTCGTCACGCCAGACGGCGCCGAGCAGGCGGGTCATGTCGCGCGGGGTGCTGTGGTTGGTGCGCGCCGGATCGAGGGCCCGGAGCCGGGCGATGACGTGCGGGTCGGTCAGCGCCCGGGCGCCGCCGGGGCCGGCGTCCGCCCGTATGGTGGCGAAGAGTTCGCCGAAGGTGTGGACGGCGTGCGTGCCGGTGAGGCCGAGGCGTGGCATGGTGCGGTTGACGGCATCGAGGCCGACGCGCCCCAGCAGGAGGTCGGCGGCGGCGTTGTCGCTCACCGCCATCATCAGGTACGCGACATCGCGCACGGACATCCGGACGGGGTCGAGCATCGCGGCCAGTCCGGTGGGGCCCGGTGTGCGGCCGGCCGACGGGCACTCGATGTGTTCGCCGAGGTCCAGGGCGCCGGTGGCGGCCAGGTGGTGCAGGGTGACGAGCAGACAGAGTTTGTGGACGCTGGCGGTGCAGACCAACTGGTCGGCGCCCACGTCGAGTTCTGCGCCGGAGTCGATGTCGAGGGCGTGCAGCCAGCCGGTGACACCGGCTTCGGCGAAGGCCGCCTGAATGCGGGCGGGGGTGTCGGTCACAGCCAGTACTCCGATGCCGGGCGAAGGTGCAGCGGTTGTGAGGGCACCTCGGCCCGCGCGCCGGCGGTCGTGCGCAGCGCCTGCGTGGCCGCGTCCGCGAACGCGCCGACGGCGGCGTCGCCCCGGCCCTTCGGCCAGGCCACGGAGTGCCGCCAGGCCAGCGGGGCACCGGCGAGCGGACGCCACACGACCCCCGCCCCGGTGTCCGCGCCCGGGTCGCGGACGTCCGCGGGCTGGGTGTCGTACGGGCCGAAGGCCACCGCCCCGGCGGACAGGACCAGCCCGCGGACGAAACTCGCGCCCTGACCGTGCCGGACGGCGGCGGGCGTGAAGCCGTTGCGGGCGCACGTGGTGAGCAGGTCGTCGTACAGCGCCGGGGCGCTGCCGCGGGGGAAGAGGATCAGGTCGTAGCCGGTGAGCGAGGCGAGCGGCACCTCGTCGAGCGCGGCAGCGGCGGCGCTGTGCGGCAGCAGCACCCCCAACTCGCGGCGCAGCACCGGGCCCAGCTCCAGACCGGTGACGTCGCAGGGGTGGTGGATGACGCCGACGTCCAGGTCCTGCGAAGCGAACCGGGCGAGTTGCTGAGCGGTGGACAGCTCGTGCAGTTCCAGTTCCAGGCCGGCATGGCGTCGGGGGAAGTCCGCCAGGACCGCGGCGACGGTCTCACCGGCGAGGTCGGGCAGCAGGGCGGCGCGCAGCAGGCCGGTCTCGCCGTCCCGGATGCGGCGGGCGGTGGCCATGAACGCCTCGGAGCGGGCGAGGAGTTCACGTGCCTCCGCCAGCAGCAGCGTGCCGGCTTCGGTGATCGTCACCTGCCGGCTGGTGCGCTCGAACAGCCGGACCCCCAGCTCCCGCTCCAGCCGCTGGATGCGCTGCGACAGCGGCGGCTGGGCGATGCCGAGACGGGCCGCGGCACGGCCGAAGTGTGACTGTTCTGCAACAGCCACGAAGCACTCCAGATGCCGAACCAGGTCCATGGCCAGCGATCATATCGGCAATTGATCGATCCGAGATCGATATCGGTCTTGGACAGGATGCGGCGGGCATTGCTCTCCTCAAGGCATGGATGCCTTCCCCACACCGCGTCGCCGCCGCCCCGCCCGCGCCTGGTACCTCGCCCTCGCCCTGCTGCTCGGACCGGCCCTCGCCGGATGCGGTACGACCGAGCGGCCGCAGTCACCGGCCAAGTCCACCGGCTCCCCGGCCCCCAAGGCCGACACCTCCCACCAGCAGCTGCGGGTGGACGGCCGCACACGGGAGTACCAACTGCACCGTCCCACCGCCCCCGACGGCCGGCCCCGGCCCCTGGTCATCGCCTTCCACGGCCGCGGCTCCACCGCCTCGTACCTGCGCGAGCAGACCCGCCTGGACGAGGACGCCAGGGCCCGCGGCATGCTGATCGCCTATCCGGAGGGCCTGGGCAAGCTGTGGGGCGCCGGCACCCAAGCGACCGCGCGGCGGCCGGATCCGGACCTCGACGTGCGGTTCACCAAGGCGCTCATCGCCGAACTGGTGCGCACGGAACGGGCCGATCCCAAGCGGGTCTATGTCGTCGGGTTCTCCAACGGCGGCTCGATGGCCCTGCGCATGGCGGCCCAGAGCCCCGGACTGCTGGCGGGAGCGGCCGCGGTGTCCGGCGAACTCCCCACGGGGAAGGCCGCCGTCAAGCCCACCGGAGCGGTGCCGCTCATGATGATTTACGGCGCGGACGATCCCGTACGCCCGCTCGCCGGAATGCCCCATCCCTCCCCGGCCCCCGCCGGCGAGGAACCGGTCACCCCGACCATGTCGGCACACGACAGCGCCGCGGCGTTCGCGGCCGCGGGCGGGGCCACCGCATCGGCCCCCTCGACCACCAAGGCCGAAACGGGTTACGACCGCACCGTGTGGCATCTGGCGGCCCCCGGAGCGACCGTCCAACTCCTGGTCATGCACGACGCGGGACACAGCTGGCCGGGCTCGCGCATCAAGCCGCCGGCGGGCTTCGGACGCACCAGCACGGCGCTGAACGCGACCCGCACGATCCTCGATTTCTTCCACCTCTGAAGACCGGCCTCCGGCTCCGCCCGACCGACCGACCTCCCTGCCAGACAAGGACTTTCCGATGCCCCGATCCGGCGACACCACCCCCGCCACCCCTCGCCGTCGCAGACCGCGCCCCCTGGTCCGCACCGTGACCTCGGTGGCGGTGGTGAGCGCGGTCGTCGTGGGCGGGGCCTACGCGGCCGGGCTCGGCCCCTTCGCCCGGGGCGCCACCGGCCCCGAGCCCGCGGCCCTGGCCCAGGCGCGGGCGTTCCTCGCCGACTGGGCCGCCGGGCGCCTGCCGAACGCGGCCGGCCGCACCACCAGACCCGCCACGGCGCAGGAAGTGCTGCGCAATTTCACCGCCGGCCTCGACATCCGCCGTCCCACGCTCACCGTCGCGGCGGCGCCCACCCAGGCCGCGGACGACACCGTCGACGTGCCCTTCACCGCCACGATGCCCATAGCCGGCCTGGGCACCTGGACGTACCGGTCGAAGCTTCCGCTCCGTGAACAGTCCGACGGCAGCTGGAAGGTGGACTGGTCACTGTCGATCGTCCATCCACGGCTGAGCGGCACCAAGAAGTTCCACCTCGAACGCGAGGACACCGAAGCCACCCCGGACGTCACCGACCGCACGGGCGCGTCCCTGTCGGCGGCCAAGTTCCCCTCGCTCGGCACCGTCCTGCACCAGCTCGACGCCGGGACGGACGACGACGGCGGCGCGCGCGGGGCGATCCAGCTCGTCGACCGGGCCACCGGGAAGGTCGAACGCACGGAAGCCACCTTCGCGAAGAAGCCCGACCGGCCGGCCCGCCGGCCCGTCCGGACGACGCTCGACGCCACCTGGCAGGCCGCCGCGGAGAAGGCCCTCGCCTCCGGTGCCCACGGCAGGAACGCCTCGCTCGTCGCCCTCCGGATCGACAACGGCGAGATCCTGGCGATGGCCAACTCCCCGTCGTCCGGCTTCAACCGCGCCGTCTCCGGCACCTATGCGCCCGGCTCCACGTGGAAGATCGTCACCAGCAGCGCCCTGCTGCTCAAGGGCGCCGTCGCACCCTCCGACGTCGTCGACTGCCCCAAGTACCTCACGGTGGGCAAGGAGTTCCACAACGTGGAGACCTCCGAACACCGCAACGCGACCTTCCTGAAGGACTTCACCGAGTCCTGCAACACCGCCTTCATCAGCCTGCGCGGCAAGCTCGGCGCCCGGGAACTGGGCGACGTCGCCGGCAAGTACTTCGGCGTCGGCCAGAAGTGGCATGTGGGCATCGCCTCGTACGACGGGTCGGTGCCGGCGCCGCGCGACGAGACCGAGCAGGCCGCCTCGATGATCGGGCAGGGCAGGATCCAGGCCAACCCGCTGATCATGGCCTCGGTCACCGCCACCGCGGTCTCCGGCAGCTTCCACCAGCCCTCGATCACCCACGGGAACCAGGACACGACGACCACCACACCGCTGCCCCGCAAGGTCGTCACCCAACTCCGCACGATGCTGCGCACCACCGTCACGGACGGCACCGCGCGGGTCCTGGCCGGTCTGCCCGGCGACATCGGCGCGAAGACCGGCACCGCCGAGGTCTCCGACGACGAACCCAACAACGGCTGGCTCGCGGCGCACCGCGGCAACGTCGCCGTTGCCTGTGTCGTCGAACAGGGTGTGACTGGCGGCGGCTCGGCCGGTCCCGTCATCCGCGACCTGCTGAACGCCGTGCCCACCGATCCCTCGTGACCTCGGCAGCACCGTCCTGATCGAATTCCGTCACCAATTGGCCGTGGAATTCCCGGGTGCGCCGATACCCGTACCTGAATGCTCCCGTTCACGCCTTGTTCAGATAGGCCAGGACCGCGAGGACGCGGCGGTTGTTGTTGTCATCATCGGTGATGCCGAGTTTGCCGAACATGGAGGTGGTGTATTTGCTGATGGCGCTGTCGCTGAGGAAGAGCCGCCGGCCGATGGCCTGGTTGGACAGTCCTTCCGCCATCAGGCCGAGCACGGAATGTTCGCGTTCGGTGAGCCGTTCCAGGCGGCGGTTCGAGGAGCCGCTGGACAGCAGTTTGGCGATGACGGCCGGGTCCATCGCCGTCCCGCCCCCGGCCACGCGTTCCAGCGCATCGATGAATTGATCGGCGTCGAACACGCTCTCCTTGAGGAAATAGCCGATACCGCCGGCGCCGTCGGCCAACAGCTCGCGGGCATAGAGCTGTTCCACGTGCTGGGAGAGGATCAGGACCGGCAGCCCGGGAAGTTCGCGGCGGGCGGCCAGAGCCGCCCGCAGGCCCTCGTCCGACTGCGTCGGCGGCATGCGGACATCGACGACGGCCACATCCGGCCGCCATGTCAGCAGGGCATCGAGCGTCTCGGGTCCGGTGGCCGCGGTCGCCACCACCTGGTGTCCGTACGCCTCGATCAGGCGGACCATCCCGTCACGCAGGAGGTAGAGGTCTTCGGCTACGACGATTCGCATGGCAGCACCATTCTCGCGCAGGTCGGGCCGCCTGCCGGACTGCTGATCTCCAGGGTGCCGTCGAAGACCGCGAGACGGCGGCGCAGCCCGGCAAGTCCGCCGCCCGCACGCTCGCCGGCTCCGCCGCGGCCGTCGTCCGCCACCTCGACGACGAGCTCGGTGCCGTCCAGTGCGAGGGAGATCCGAGCCCGGGTCGCACGGGCGTGCTTGACCGCGTTGGTCAGCAGTTCGGCGATACCGAAGTAGACGGCGGACTCGATCGGCGGATCCAGGCGGAGCCGGAGGTCGGCGTGGACATCGGCCTCCAGCGGGCTGTCCAGGGCCAAGGCGCGTACGGCGTCGACGAGCCCCCGCTCGTTGAGCACCGGCGGGTTGATGCCCCGGACCAGTTCGCGCAGTTCGGTCAGTGACGTGGCGGCGCCGGCCCGTGCCTCCCGCATCAGCGCCTTGGCCCGGTCGGGGTCGGTCTCCATCAGCTTCTCCGCAGTCGCCAGGGAGAGCCCGAGCGAGACCAGACGGGCCTGCGCGCCGTCGTGCAGGTCCCGCTCGATCCGGCGGATCTCCGCCGCCTGCGCGAGGGTGGTGTCCGCACGCTGGGCCGTCAGCTCGTCCACCCGGCCCGCCAGCGCCATCGCCGGCGAAGGGCGCAGGAAGCGGACGGCCACCGGCTCGACGGTCCGCCAGGCGTACGGGGCGCTCGCGACGGCCAGGACCAGGCCGAGCACCCCGGCCAGGCGCAGCGGGAGCTCCGAGCGGCCGAGGCCGAGGACGGCCGCCGCGACTCCGGCCGGCGGGACGGCCCCGGTCACCCCGATGGTGAGCGGCGCGATCACCATGAACCGCAGGTCGCGCCAGGTCGCGGGATCGCTCCACCACAGGCGCCACCGCTGCTCCTGGCGGGCGTCCCGGCTGCTGCGCCGGTAGGAGAACCCGTTCCACCAGTATCCGGTGGACATCCGCACCACCGGCTCGGCCTGCCGGTACCCGGCGGGGATGACGGTGCCGGTCCACTTCGCGACGAGGTGGCGGACCGCCCGGCAGAGCGGCCGGGACACGGCGAACGTGCCGATGCCCGCCCACACGAACACCGCTGTCCACGCCCACGGGTTCCCCGCCCACCGGACCCCCAGCGCGACGGCGGCCCACACGGCCGGCACCAGCAAGCTGACGGCCGCCACCACACACGCCCGGACGAACCCCGTCCCGGCACCCGCCACCCACCACCCCAGTTTTCGCATGACCATCCCTTGTCGCTTCTCCTCGGCAGTGCTTCCACTCTGCGCTGCGCACAGCGTGATCCCCGCCGGACCGACCCGGTAGTGGGCCTGGCCCCACTCACCCGTACGTCCAGGCGCATACCGCGCCCCTCGTGCGCTCCGTAGCGTCGACGCCATGACGACGACACGAAGCACGAACGACACCAGCCCGCACACCGCCGGCACCCACGGCCTGGGCACCACCGGCCGGCCCTCGGCCGCGCCGGACCACCTCCACCCTCCGCGCACCCGGCGGGACTTCGGCACGGTGAAGAAGCTCGTCGCGGCCTACGGTGCGCTCAGCTCCGTCGTCCTGATCACGGTCGCCGTCCGCGCGATGACGGGACATCCGGTGACCTCGTTCCTGTGGGGCCGCTCGGGCGGAGTGCTCGCGAGCGCCGCGGTGATCTACTGGATGACCGTCCTCGCCGCACGGGGAACCCGGTGAGCCTATCTTCGCGTGCGCATCCTCTCGGTGCTCATGCCGCTCGTGATCGTCGGCGTCGACCTGATCCCCGGCATCTGTCCGCCGTGGTTCGCCCTGATCCAGGCCGCCTCCGCCCTCCCCCTCGCCGCAGCCGCTTTCGTCAGCAACGGGTCCCGCCTGCGGGCTGCCTTGCCCAAGGGCTCCTAGGAAGGGATCTTCTGACCACGCCGTGGTGCCTGCCAAGATCCAGGCATGGCACTACCTCGCCGGCAGCGACTCATGAGCCGCCGGGCCCCACGTCCGGCACCGTCGCGATGCCGCACCGGACGTGGGGTTCGCTCACCGGGTGCTCAGGAGGAGCTGGTCGGAAGCGTGGCGCGGACGGTGCGCGCCGCGGTGACCAGGTTCTCCAGGGAGGCGCGCACTTCCGCCCAACCGCGGGTCTTCAGGCCGCAGTCCGGATTGACCCACAGCCGCTCCGGCGGGAGGGCCGCAAGCCCCTTGCGCAGCAGGGCCGCCGCCTCGTCGACATCGGGGACGCGGGGCGAGTGGATGTCGTAGACGCCGGGTCCGGCCTCGCGGGAGTAGCCGGCCGCGGCGAGTTCGCCGGCGATCTGCATGTGGGAGCGGGCCGCCTCCAGGCTGATGACGTCGGCGTCGAGGTCCTCGATGGCGGCGAGGATGTCGCCGAACTCGGCGTAGCACATATGGGTGTGGATCTGGGTGTCCGGGCGTACGCCGCCGGTGGTCAGCCGGAACGCCTCGGTGGCCCAGGCCAGGTACGCCGGGCGGGCGTCGGCGCGCAGCGGAAGGGTCTCACGCAGGGCCGGCTCGTCGACCTGGATGACCGAAGTCCCGGCCGCCTCAAGGTCGTTGACCTCGTCGCGCAGGGCGAGGGCGACCTGGCGGGCGGTGTCGGCGAGCGGCTGGTCATCGCGGACGAAGGACCAGGCGAGCATGGTGACCGGGCCGGTGAGCATGCCCTTGACGGGCCGGCCGGTGAGCGACTGGGCGTAGGTCGTCCAGCGCACGGTCATGGGCTCGGGGCGGGCGAGGTCACCGGCGAGGATCGGCGGGCGGACGTAGCGGGTGCCGTAGGACTGGACCCAGCCGTGCCGGGTGGCGAGGTAGCCGGAGAGCTGTTCGGCGAAGTACTGGACCATGTCGTTGCGTTCGGGCTCGCCGTGCACCAGGACGTCGAGCCCGGCCTTCTCCTGGAAGGAGATCACTTCCTGGATCTCGGCCTTGATGCGTTCCTCGTAGGCGACGGCATCGATGCGGCCGGCCCGCAGGTCGGCCCGGGCGGTGCGCAGTTCGCCGGTCTGCGGGAAGGAACCGATGGTGGTCGTCGGGAGCAGCGGCAGCGAGAGCTGGGCGCGCTGCGCGGCGGCCCGCCGGTCGTACGGCTGTGAGCGGCGGGTGTCGCGGTCCGTGACGGCCGCGGCCCGGGCACGTACGGCGGGGACGCGGGTGATCGGCGAAGCGGCACGGGAGGCCAGGTCGGCGCGGTTGGCGGCGAGTTCGGCGGCGATGGTTTCCGTGCCGCGGCCGAGACCACGGGCCAGGGTGACGACCTCGATGGTCTTCTGACGGGCGAAGGCCAGCCAGCGCAGGATCTGCGGGTCGATGTCGTGTTCGGCGGCGGTGTCGAGGGGGATGTGCAGGAGGGAGCAGGACGCGGCGACATCGATATGTCCGGCGAGTCCGAGGAGGGTGCCGAGGGTGGACAGCGACTTCTCGAGGTCGTTGATCCAGATGTTCCGGCCGTTGACCACGCCGGCGACCAGCCGCTTGCCGGGCAGGCCGCCGACGGCGGCGAGGTCGTCGAGTTGGGCGGCCGCGGCCCCGGTGAAGTCCAGCGCGAGCCCGTCCACCGGCGTCCTGGCCAGTACGGGCAGGGCCTCACCCAGGCGGTCGAAGTACGAGGCGACCAGCAGCTTCGGCCGGCCGGTGAGGGCGCCGAGCTCTCGGTAGGCGCGCTCGGCGGCGTTCAGTTCGGCCGGGGTGCGGTCCTGGACGAGGGCCGGCTCGTCGAGCTGCACCCATGCGGCGCCGGCCGCGTGCAGGTCGGCGAGGACCTCGGCGTACACCGGCAGCAGGCGGTCCAGGAGGGTGAGCGGCTCGAAGCCGGCGGCGACACCGGGCGCGGGCTTGGCGAGCAGCAGGTAGGTGACGGGGCCGACGAGGACGGGGCGCGGGGTGTGGCCGAGTGCGAGCGCTTCGCGCAGCTCACCGACCTGCTTGGCCGAGTCGGTGGTGAACACCGTGTCCGGGCCCAACTCCGGCACCAGATAGTGGTAATTGGTGTCGAACCACTTGGTCATCTCCAGTGGCGCGACGTCCTGGGTGCCGCGGGCCATGGCGAAGTAGCCGTCGAGCGGGTCGGCGGCGACGGCGTCCCGGTGGCGTCCGGGGATCGCACCCACCATGACGGTGGTGTCCAGGACATGGTCGTAGTACGAGAAGTCGCCGGTCGGGACCTCGTCGATGCCGGTGTCGGCCAGCTGCCGCCAGTTGGCGCTGCGGAGCTCGGCGGCGGTCCGCCGGAGGGCGTCGGCGGTGACCCGGCCCTTCCAGTATCCCTCTACGGCCTTCTTCAGCTCCCGTCGCGGGCCCTGCCGGGGGTAGCCGTACACGGTGGCCCGTACGGTCGCGGCCGCGGACTTCCCGGCCCCTGTCGCTGTCACGGTCACAAGAAACTCTCCTTCGCGAGCTTGTCTCCTACGGATCCCGGAGACGGAACGGAGGCGCGAAGGACGAACGAACCGGACGGAACGGCCGAAGAGTTCAGCAACGGCAGGCCACTGCCCGGTCTGTACGCCGACCCGCCCTCGAAGGTCACCGGGATGTCCGCACGTGATCCCTCACGCGCGGGCAACGGGCAGGTCTTCGGACTCGCGGGCACATCCACCCGTCGAAGGGCGGACACCTACTGGCCGTCGCTTCCCAGACCCGTCCGGGTCCAGTGCGTATGACGGCGCTCGTTCCCACTCACCGCTGCGGGGCAGTCCCGGAATCCCACCGGGTTCCCTCTTACGACGCACCTGCCTGGCGGACAGGGCGAACCAGCTGCCCGACCAGCCTAACCCCCCTCCGTGGCTATCGGCCCGTCGCGGCCGGCCGGTATTCGGTGAGCAGGAGGGCGATGTCGTCGGCGCGGTAGGAGGAGCGCTGGGCGTGGTGGAGGAGGCGGTCGGCGAGTTCGTCGAGGGAGTCGGCGCGGGCGTGGGCCATCGAGGCGCGGAGGTGGTCGATGCCCACGTCGATGGGGGTACCGCGCTCTTCGACGAGGCCGTCGGTGTAGAGGGCGAGCGCGGAGCCGGGTGGCAGGTCGACGGGGGTTTGCGGATAGTCGCTGGAGTGGTCCACGCCGAGGAGGGGGCCGGTCTCCAGGTCCAGTACGTCGGTGTGTCCATCAGGGTGGCGGAGCAGGGGCGGCGGGTGACCCGCGCGAACGGCCCGGACGCGGTGGCCGGCGGGGTCGAGGTGGAGGTAGCAGCAGCTGGCGAGGAGGCCGGTGCCGAGGTCGATGAGGGTGCGGTTGGCGCCCGCCAGGACGTCGCCGGGGGCGTGCCCCACCGCGACGAACGCCCGTACCGCGCTGCGGAGTTGGGCCATGGTGGCGGCCGCCGCGATGCTGTGTCCCTCGACGTCCCCGATGACCAGGGACACGCCGTCGGTGGCCGGGATGACGTCGTACCAGTCACCGCCGATGTCCATGCCGCTGGTGCAGGGGAGGTAGCGGGCCGTGGTCCGCAGGTCGGGGAGGGCCGGGAGCCGGTGCGGCAGCAGGGCCTGTTGGAGGCCGCGGGCGAGGGCGAATTCGGAGTCGTAGAGCCGTGCGCGTTCCAGGGCCTGGGCGATCAGGCCGGCGAGCGCGGTGAGCACGCTGCGGTCCTTGGCCGTGAAGTGATGGATCTCGTCGAAGCCGAGGACACAGGTGCCGGCGGGGCGGCCGGAGGCGATCAGCGGGAGGTACGCCCAGGAGTTCACGCCGCCGACCGGGATACCGGGGTACCCCTGGGAGAGGCTCTGCTGTGACTCGATGAAGAGCGGGACGCCGGAGGTCAGGGTTTCGGTGCCGGGCAGCGGCGCGTGCAGCGGCATGCCGTCCAGCCAGTCGAGGAAGCCCTCGTGGTGGCCGGTGTGGAAGATCAGCTGCATCGTGCCGTCACGGACCGCGTAGAGGGCGAGTTGCTGGCCGCCGAACGCCGGAAGGAGCTGCTCGGCGACGACTTCGCAGACCTGGTGGGTGGTGACCGCCTCGGTCAGCGCACTGCCCAGTTGCAGGACGTGGTACATGACGCCCAGCCGGGCCGGTGCGGCGGCCACGGTGGTGGAGGGGGCCGGGGCGGTCGGCGATGCGGCCGGCTGTGGCGGTGCGGTCACGGTGGGCGGCCCGGCGGGTTCCGGGGCGGCGTCCGGGCGGCCGGTGGGGACCACCCGGCCGGTGACGCCGCTCGGGTCGGGGTGGAGGGAGAAGGCGAGCCACTGGTCGGGCGGGCGGCAGACGAGGAAGGACGTCGGCGTCTGCGAGACCATCGCGGACCGGTGCTGGTACTCGATCGCGGGGTCGGACAGCCACGGCAGGGCGTCCCACAGGCAGTGCCCGACCACCTCCTCGTCGCTGACGTCCAGCAACTGCTCCAGACTGCGGTTGGCGTAGCTGACCCGGCCGTCGGGGGTGAGGGAGAACAGTCCGTCCCGCAGGCGCTCGACCGCCGCGGCCGCCGCGCGGCCGGCCCGTGCGTCGACGACCACTCCGACGAGATGGGTGCGCGCCCGGTCGTCCGGCAGATCGGGGACCCGGCCCCAGAGCACCACGGTGCGGTACCCCTCGCTGCTGCCGTGCCCCTCACCGCCGCCTTCCGCGCCACCGCCCGGCCCGGCGCCCGCGCCCTCACGTACCCGCAGGGTCCGGGACACGACCCTCCCCTCGGCAGCCGCCGTACGGGCCGCGGCACGGAACGCGGCACGGTCACCGGGATGGAGACGGGAGGCCAGGGTGTCCGCCCGCGCGTCGAAGGCTTCGGGGTCGAGGCCGAAGATCGCGCAGAAATCGCCGTCCGCGGTGAGGGTGCCCGCGGCCAGGTCCCAGTCGAACAGGCCGGCCCGGACGGCCGGGGCGGAGGGGGCCGGGGTCTCGACCGGGGCCGTGCCCGCATCGCCCTCCAGGGAGTCGCCGGTGCGGTCACGCAAGGCCGCCAGGGACGCGCCGAGGCGGTTGGCGACGGCCCGCAGATGGCGCCGCTGGGTCCTGGTCAGCCCGTCGCTGCCGGGCGGCGCGGCCCATACGACCGCGAGCGCGCCGAAGGCCTCCCCGCCCGCGCCCACCGGTACGGAGCAGGAGCCGAAGGCGTACGGCAGGGCCACCGCGAGCTGGGGGAAGCGGCGCATGGTCTCGTCGGCGTCGGCCAGATGGATGGTGCGCCCGGTGCCGTACGCGACCGCGACCGGTATCGGGCTGCTCACCGGAACGAGGCCCCAACCGCCCAGCAGGGACGGCGGCACGCCGCAGGTCGCGGCGAGCACCAGGGAGCGGCGGTCGCGGGAGCGCAGGAAGACGCTTCCGGCGTAGGCGCCCGCCCCCTGAACGGCCTTGACGACGGCTGCCGCCAGCAGGTCGTCGCGCTCCGCCGTCTCCTCGCGCACGGTCGACCGGCCCATGCCTCCAGTGTGCGCAGAGGCGGGCCCGGCGGCCCAGACGGTGACCCGACGCAAGGGGTCCACTACCAAGGGTGCGCGAGGGCCTCGTGAAGCCGAACGGCGCCGGGCGGCCGGATCAGGCCTGGGCGGGGGCGGAGGGGCCCGTGTCGGTCGCCTCTTCGCGGGGTTCGCCCAGCTCCCACCCCCGGAAGGCGAAGAACACGATCAGGACGCCCCCGCAGACGATCGCCCAGTCGGCGAGGTTCATCACACTGAAACCGCGGACGGAGATGAAGTCGACCACCGCGCCCTGGAGTTGGCCGGGAGTGCGGAAGAGACGGTCCGTCAGATTTCCCAGTGCACCGCCCAGCAGGAGGCCCAGGGCGATCGCCCACGGGACGCTGTAGAGACGGCGCGCCAGACGAACGATCACCAGCGCGACGGCCGCGGCAATCACCGTGAACACGACGGTACTGGCTGCGCCCATGCCGAACGCCGCACCGGAATTGCGTATCACCCGCAGCTGCAGCCAGGTACCCATCACGTTCACCGGGTCGTGGTGTTCCAGCTTCGCCACCACGGCCAGCTTGCTGAACAGGTCTACCGCGTAGGCCAGGCACGCCACCGCCAGGAGGAGCGGGATGCGCCGCCTGCCCTTGGCTTCCGCTCCCCCGTGCTCGCTCCGGCCATCCGCCGCCGCGCCCCGCCCCGGATTCGTCACTGTCGGTCCCCTCGACGTCTGTATGTCCCACCCATGATCGCTCATGCCGCCTGCGGAGCCGGGGCATACTCCGCGACTCACTCGCCCCGCCCGAACACCTCCGGCCTGCCTTCCGGAAGACCGAAAGACAGGCCGGATCAGAGAGATCGGAGAGGTGCGACCGGGCGGTCCGCCGGGATCAGACCGCCGGCGGCGCCGGGTAGGTCGGGTACTCCACCCCGGAGACGTGCTGGACGACGCGGATGACCTGGCACGAGTAGCCGAATTCGTTGTCGTACCAGAGGTAGAGGATCGCGTTGTCGCCGTCGACCTTGGTGGCGCCGGCGTCCACGATCGAGGCGTGGCGCGAGCCGACGAAGTCCATGGAGACGGCGTCGGGGGCGGTGGTGAAGTCGATCTGGCGCTTCAGCGGCGAGTGCAGGGAGACGTCGCGGAGGTAGTCGAGGACCTCCTCGCGGTTGGTCTCGCGCCCGAGCCGCAGGCTGAGGATCGCGATCGAGACGTCCGGCACCGGCACACGGATCGAGCTGCCGGTGATCGGCGCCTTGAGGTCGGGCAGCGCCTTGGCGACGGCGGAGGCGGCGCCGGTCTCGGTGATGACCATGTTCAGCGGCGCGGAGCGGCCGCGGCGGTCGGCCTTGTGGTAGTTGTCCAGCAGGTTCTGGTCGTTGGTGAACGAGTGGACGGTCTCCACGTGACCGCGCAGCACACCGTACTCGTCGTCCATCGCCTTCAGCGGCGGCACGATCGCGTTGGTGGTGCAGGACGCGCAGGACAGGATCTGCTCGTCCGGCTTGATCGTGTCGTGGTTGACGCCGTGCACGATGTTCGGGACGTCGCCCTTGCCCGGGGCGGTCAGCACGACCTTCTCGACACCGGGGCGCAGGTGCTTCGACAGGCCCTCGCGGTCGCGCCACTTGCCGGTGTTGTCGATGAGGATGGCGTCCTTGATGCCGTGCGCCGTGTAGTCGACCTCGGAGGGGTCGTTGGCGTAGATCACCTTGATCGCGTTGCCGTTGGCGATGATCGTGCTGTTCGCCTCGTCGACGGTGATCGTGCCCTGGAACTGGCCGTGGATGGAGTCACGGCGCAGCAGCGAGGCCCGCTTCACGAGGTCCTGCTCGCCGCCCCCACGGACGACGATGGCACGCAGCCGCAGGCCGTTGCCCGAGCCGGCCTTCTCGATGAGCAGGCGGGCGACGAGGCGGCCGATGCGGCCGAAGCCGTAGAGCACGACGTCGCGGCCATCGCCGCGCTCGATCTTGTTGGCACCCGTGGCACCGGCGACGGCCTCGGCGGTGAACTCCTCCACCGAGAGACCGCGGTCGTCGGTCCGGTACGACTCGGCGAGCAGGGCGATGTCGATCTGCGACGGGCCGAGATCGAGCGTGGTGAGAGCCTGCAGGAACGGCAGCGTCTCGGTGACCGAGAGTTCCGCCCCGGCGATCTGCCGGGCGAATCGGTGGGTCTTGAGGATGCTGACCACCGACTTGTTCACCAAGGAGCGGCTGTGAAGCAGGACCGTCACGTCCCGCTCCCGGTGCAGCTTCCCGATGATCGGGATCATCGACTCCGCGATCTCCTCGCGGGTCTTCCAATTGGTGAACGAGTCGTCGTTGACAGTCACAGGCTTATCTTTCGAGCTAGGCGGTGCTCATATGCTAACCCCTCGTCTTTTTGATCATTCAAGCGGTCCCACCTGAACGGCATCCGGCCATCGCCCCCATGACCGCCCAGTGAGCGAAATGTCCCGCTATGCGGCGTAAGTGCGTGGCATTGTGAGGCGATTCACCCGATCCGCTCCGGTCGCGCTCCCGGCCCCAGGGGCACCCGGTACGAGCCACCTCCCCCGGCCGGACGGATCACCACCCCGCGGGGACCGAAAACCACGTTGCTCCAGCCGCCGATGATCACTAAGGTCAGCCGGGTGACTGCCGGGTCGGCCATGGGCCATTCCACAGTGAGGCTCCCGGCCTCGGCGTGAGCCCGAGGCGGGCAAGAGCCCCGCCCCCTCTCCGCGTCTTCTCGCTCGCGGCGCCCCCACGTGGCGCCGCTTTCCCAGCACTTCCCAAGACCCGGAGACACACCACACCGTGCCGTACGACCCGAACCAGCAGCCCGACACCTCCGAGCTGCCGACCACCGTCGCCCAGCTCAACCACACCGCCGTCTACGCCAGTGACCGCCAACTGTCCGCCGAGTTCCTCGCCGCGATCCTGGGCCTCAAGGTCAGCGCGCCGTTCGGCCCCTTCGTGCCCGTCGACCTCGGCAACGGCGTCACGCTCGACTACTTCGAGAAGCGCGACGAACCGATCCAGTCGCAGCACTACGCCTTCCTCGTACCGGACGCGCAGTTCGACGCCATGATCGACCGTCTCGAAACGCTCGGCGTCACCTACTTCGCCGACCCCCACCACACCGAACCCGGCCGGATAAACCACCTCTTCGGCGGCCGCGGCGCGTACTTCGTCGACCCTGACGGCCACAACATGGAGATCATGACCCGGCCCTACGTCCGTCCGTAGGTTCGTCACCACGCCTGTCGGCCCGGGTCAACTCCCGGGCCGACAGGGTGGGTTAATCGGTCGACAGGGCGCGTTCACCCGTCGGCAAGGCCAGTCCACCGTTCCTAACCGGCCGGCGTTTCCGCGGTGGCGGCGGGGGTGGCGTCGTGCCCCTCCAGCAACCGGTTGCGGAACAGGTCGAGCACGCCGTCCAGTGCTGCGCGGGTCGGCTGGCCCGGTTCGTCGATGAGGTGCTCGGTGAGTACGGAGTGCGGCCGCAGCACGGCGTCGGGGTTCGCGGCGTCGTCGTCGAGTTCGACCGCGAGGAACGCGTCGCCGAGTTCGCGGCGGAGGAAGGCGAACCGGTCGCCCGGCACCAAGCGGTCCGTGCGGAAGCGCAGCCCCATGACCTGAAGGCCGTCGCGTTCGCAGCGGGTGCGGACGGCGGCGAGGTCCTCGCGGGAGATGTCGATGCCGGCGGCGCGACTCCTGGTGACGGGCAAGGGCAGCGAGGGCTGGGACAGGACGGGGGCCACGAGGCGCTCGTCGACGGCCATGGCCAGGGCGAAGCCGCCGGTGAGGCACATGCCGACGGCGCCGACGCCGGGGCCGCCGCAGCGCTGGTGCTCATGGGCGGCCAGCGCCCGTAGCCAGGTCACCACGGGGGAGGACTTCCCGGTGGCCAGCGTGGTGAATTCGCGGCTCACACACACCTTCCCGAGGGAAGAGGCCAGATACGAGGCGGACTTGAGCCGACGGCCGGCCGCGAAGTCGGCGGGGCGGCCGGGCGTGCCGAAGAGCACCGGGAGGACGGCGGTGCAGCCGATGGCGGCCACCCGTTCCGCGAAGTGCAGCACCTTGGGCGTGATCCCTGGAATTTCCGCCATCACGATCACCGCGGGGCCGGTACCGCGACGCAGGACCTCGCGGGTGACTCCGTCGTGGGTGAAGGCGTCGCGGTCAAAGCCGGTCGGGTGCTGATCTGCTGCCATGGAGTGCCCCATCCTGTCCTGGTCAAGTGCCGCGGAATTCCGTGGGAGTTGGATCATGATGCCGGTCCGGGGCCGGGAGCGCAGCGGTGAGCATCACGGCAGTGGTGAGGATCACGGCGGGGAGTGAGGGGCATGGCGGGGCGAGGATCACGGCGGGGGTGAGGGGCGTGGCAGCGCGGTTGCAGGCCGTGTTTCCGCGCCCCCGACCCTCACGTGGCGCTCTGTGGATGGCCTGCCGTTGCCGAACGGGGCGGCCAGGACTGGGGGGCGAGGATGCCGAGGACGTAGGCGCGGGCGACCAGGGCGCATCGGGTGGGGGCGTTGAGGAGGTCGCGCAGGCGGCTGAGGTGGTAGTCGACGGTTTGGCGGGAGAGGTGGAGGGAGGTGGCGATCTCGGCGTTGCTGCGGCCCGCGGCCAGGAGGGACAGGATGCGTACCTGGCTGGCCGTCAGCGGCGGATGGGGTTCGTGGGCCAGGCTCTGGTGGGTGATCACTGCCCAGACACTGGCCGCGCGGGACGGGCCGCGACCCACGGTGGTCAGGTGCAGTTGGGCGCGGCGCTGGCGACCGCGGCCGTCGACGAGGACGGTGGAGGTCTCGATGCGCCGGCTGCGGCGGGCTATCAGGGCGTGCCAGCTCCGCCGGAGTGCGGGTAGGTCCGGGGCGGGTGCGAGCAGGGTGTGGGCCCGGCGGCCCACGAGGTCGGAGAGCCGGGTCTGCAGGAGTTCTGCGGCTGCCGCGCTGGCCTGGAGGATCCTTCCCCCGGCGGAGATCAGGGCGCACGGCAGACCGCTGTGGTCGCGCAGCGCGTACAGGTTCTCCTCGGCCTGCTGGCGCTGGTGGAGGGCGCGGGTGTGGTCGCTGATGTCGATGTAGATACCGGCCACACAGGTCTGGGTGCCCTCGCGTACGGGGAAACGGTGGCCGGCCGCGTGGCCGGTGGTGCCGTCCGCGCGGTGGTAGGTGAGGGTGTGCCGCACCGGTTTGCCGCGGGCCAGCACCTCTTGGTCCAGGGCGAGCACCCGGTCGGCGTCGGCCGGGGCGTCGACCTGGCGTACGTCCTTGCCGATGACGTGCTCGGGGGTGGTTCCGTAGAGGTGCGCGTAGGCGTGGTTGGCCCATACGTAAAGCCCGTTGGGGTCACGGATGAAGGCCGCGGCGGGCGCGAGGTCGGCGAAGGCGTCGTAGCGGCGGGTGGTGGTGGCGGGCGGGGAAGCAGGGGCGGCCGCCGGGGGCGGGGTCGGCTCCGGGCCGGGGGCTGACGCCGATTCCGGGGACGGTTCCGGGGCCTGTTCTGTTGCCGGTTCCGTGGCCGGTTCCGGGGTTACCTCGACCGCGATGCCGCGGAGGCGGTCCTGTCGGGGTGGGTCGAGTGGCCAGTTCACGTCGAAGAGCCGACCGTCGAACCGGGCTCGCCAGTGGTGACCGGTCCGCCAACGGTCACCGGTCCACCATCCGTCGCCGGCCCGTGAGGTGTCTGTGACACGTGAGGTGTCCGCGGCCCGTGAGGCGTCAGTCACCTGTGCCGGTTCGCCGGCCCGCCCTTGGCCGGTGGACTGCGCCCGATGGCTCGCCCGCGGCTGGTCGAGGGCCTGCCACTGGTCCGTGACGGTGTCGAGGAAGCGCTGGGCGGTGCGGGTGTCGTCGAAGGCTCCTCCTCCGCTGTCGATCACCCGTAACTCGCGGTCGGCCTCCCACCAGGACACCGGGAGGTGTTGGAGCAGCGACTTCAGACCGGTCTCGTCCACGACGGCCTCTCTGTGACGAAGAGACGGAGAGATGGCGGGGCGTTCGGCCACCTGGCGTCCCGGGCCGGCTCGCCCCTGGCATGCGTATCCCCCGCCACCACGCCGTATGCCCGGTTCTCGGCCGATCTGGTGGCGCGGAATCCCATACGGCATCACAGAACCTTCACAGCCGCTCGGCGAACTCCACAACTCTGGCGTTTGCCTGAGGGTTCGGCGCCCGTGAGAGCAGATTGGGCACCGTCCGGCTGGTTCTCTGGAAGTACCGCGGCGAGGCAGTCGGCCGCCGCGACGACAACGGCCGTTCCCACGGCCCTCCCCGCCTGTGAAGGAGTCGGATTTCAGTGAGCACGGTGCTGTTCGTGTATGCCAAGGGCGGACCGCCCTTGGGGTATGCCCTGTCACGGGTCGCCGCTCGGTCGGCAGTGCACCTGCTGGCACTCAGCACGCTTCCGCCCACCGTCGCCGCCTCCGCCGAGCGCCGGTGCGCGTCCGTACGGACCGCCACCGGGCCCGAGCGGGGCGACCTGGTGTCCCTGATCGTCTCCCGGGCCCAGGCCGTGGGCGCGGACGCGGTCATCACCTTCTCCGAGTACGCCGTCGTCGCGGTCGCCGAGGCCTGCGAGAAGCTCGGCCTGGCCGGCGCCGGCGCCTCCTGTGCGCTCGCCCGTGACAAGCGGCTGATGCGCCGGGTCTGGGAGCGGCAGGGCATCGCCCAGCCGCGGTTCCGCCCGGTGGCCGACGAGCGGGAGCTGCAGGACGCGGCTGCCGCGCTCCGCCTCCCCGTGCTGCTGAAGGCCGCCTGGAGCGCCGGCTCCACCGCGCACCGGATCATCCGTTCCACCGACGAGGTCCCGGCTGCCTGGCAGCGGGCCCGCGAGGTGATGGCCGAATCCGCCGAACTGGGCTACGCGGAGCTGCACGTGGCCGACGCCGGGGCCGACTTCCTGGTCGAGGAGATCGTGCCGGGCACCGCGGACGGCTGGTTCGACCAGGCGGGCTGGGGAGACTACGTCAGCGTCGAAGGCGTCGTCGTCGACGGCGTGTTCCGGCCGGTCTGCCTCAGTGGCCGGATGCCGACGGTGGAACCGTTCACCGAACGCGCCGGCATCACCCCGGCCGCGCTGCCGGCCGACGCCCAGCGGCGCGTCGTGGCCCTCGCCCGCGAGGCCGTAGACGCGCTGGGGCTGGAGAACTGCGGTACGCACACCGAGATCAAGCTCGGTGCCGACGGCCGGATGTGGGTCATCGAGACCGCCGCCCGGTTCGGCGGGGCGATGACCGTGCCGCAGATCGAGGAGGTCTTCGGCCTGGACCTCATCGGCATGCTCGTCGACCATCTGCTGGGCCGCCCGGTGTCCTGGCCCGCCCGGGCCCTCACCCCGCAGGAGGCGCGCGGCGCGGCCGGCTCCCTCGTCGTACTGGCCGTGGACGGTGCCGGTGACGCCTGGCCGGACCGGCGGCGGTGGGACTTCCCGACCGTACGGGACGCGGTGCCGCTCAGCGCCGGCAGCCGGCTGTCCGTAGTGGCCGAGAACTCGCTCCCGGACGGCTCCCCGGTCCCGGTGTACGACCCGGCCGCGGGCGCCAACACGATGGCGGCGCTGTGCCTGTTGTCCGCCACCGACCCCGAAACCGTGATCCGCGACTTCCGGACTCTGGTGGACGCGTTGCCGTCGGTGCTCCCCCAGGAGGAGAGCCACGACGAGCACGAGGACACGGAGAAGGCCGGGACGGACACCCAGTGCACGACGAAGACCGCGGAGGCGCGCTCATGACCCTCACCATGACCACCGCCCAGGACCACACGACCGCCGGCGACCGTCCGGCCATCGGCGACCGTACGACCATCGGCGCGCACCTGGCCCTCCCGCTCTTCCACACCCTCTGCGGCACCCTGGCCGGCCACCCCTACGTGAAGGTCGTCGTCGACCGCGTCGAGAACACCTGGCACCTCCTGGACGCCGCCGTGCACCCCTTCCACGTCGACTACATCGCCACTCGCGTCCTGGGCATGGAGCTGGCGGAACTCGACGCCTGCCTGGACGCGTTCAACGCCTCGGTCTACGCCGCCCCCGAGCGCAGGTTCCTGTTGGGCGTGCTCTCCCTGCACACCGACATGGGTGCGGGAAGGCCGGGCGCCGCGGCGAACGCGGGCAACCACGTGCCCACCGGCCGCCGCGCACGCCCCTTCCTCGTGCTGGAGACCACCGAGGCCGACACCATGAGCGGCCCGATGCTGGAGGAGTTCTACACGTTCGTGCGCCACCGGCTCGACAGCCGGCTGCCGCTGCTGCTGAAGCCCGCGAACCACGGTCAGGAACACGCCCTCGCCGCGATCAGTGACGTCCGGGTGCCGCGGATCCTCAGCCACCAGCTGTTCGGCAGCCGCACCCGCACACCGCTCAACCCCGGCGAGGCCGTCGGCCAACTGCGCCACTTCCGTACCGCCCGGGAGTACGAGGAGTACGCGGCCGGTGCCGGCCCGCTCGGCGGGTCCGACATCGTCGCCATGCCGTGCCTGCCCGACGACGTACCGAGGGTCGCCGGCTTCATCAACACCGCGCCCACCACCCCGCTCTCGCACACCAACGTCCTCGCGTCCGGCTGGGGCATCCCCAACGCCATCATCCGCGACCTGGACCAGCTCATCGAGGCGGAGGAACTCGCGGGCGCATGGGTCCGCTACGAGGTGCAGGACGACGACATCACCCTCGTACGGCTCCCTCAGGCGCCGGCGCCGCTCCTCCAGGCGCCGGGCTCGGCACTCTCCCCGACGCTTGCCCAGACGTCCGCGGCGCTCACCCAGGCGTCGGCACCGGGCGCGACCGACCGGCGTCCGGCGCCCCGGATCCGGCTGGAACCCCCGCTGCTGCACGCCGACATACCCGCGCTGCCCCTGCACCAACTGCGCCGCACCGACCGGAACCGCTACGGCACCAAGGCGGCCAACCTCGGGGAGCTGCACCACGTCCTGGCGGCCGGCGGCGCGCACATTCCGGCCGGTAAGCCCGATCACGCCGGCCAAGGGCCCGACCACACCATCGATCTGACCGCGTACTACGGCCGCCCCAGGCCACCGCGGGCCGACCTCTACGCCCACCTCACCGCGCGTCTCACCGCCCGCCTGGGCCTCTCGGACCTTCCTGCACTTCCTCCTGTTTCCGAGCTTCCTGACCTTCCTGGCCTTTCGGAGGGTGCGCGGGGCGCCCAACTCCGCGCCGCAGCACGGGACTTCGTCCGCGCCACGGTCACCGCTCCCGACGGCATGGCCCTCCCGTTCGCCCTGCAGCACCGCTTTCTCACCTCCTCCCCTGCCATACAGCAGGGCATCAGCGACCTGAAGGCCGCCCTGGAGCGCGAGACCGTCGACACGATCGACCCGCTCTGCCGGCGGCTGCAGCACCTCGTCCAGCACGCCGCCCCCATGCCCGACGACGTGGCCCGTGCCATCACGGCCGCCGCTCACGCGCTGCCCTCCGGCCCGTCCGGTACCCCCGGCCGGCTCGTGGTGCGTTCGTCCTCCAACGCCGAGGACCTGCCCGGATTCTCGGCGGCGGGGGTGTACGACTCGGTCACGGCGGTGCACGGTGCGGACGAACTCCTCGCCGCGGTACGCCGGGTGTGGGCGTCCCTGCTGTCGCCGCGCAGCGTCCGGCTGCGCCACCAGGCGGGCATCTCTCCCGACGACACCTACATGGGCGTGATCATTCAGCGCTACCAGCCCGCGGACCTCGGCGGCGTACTGGTGACCTGCAACCCGACCCGGCGCGCGGACTTCCGCAACGTGTACCTCAACTGCTCGTCCGGCTCCCCGGAGAACGTCGTCGACGGCACCGCGCTGCCGCTGCAGTACCTGTACAACACGGTCGAAGGCGGCGGCCGCACCGTCGCGCTGGGCTCGTCCGCCGAGGACCTGCCGGCCGCCACCCGCGAACGACTGGCGGACCTCGCCCTCACCGGCCGGCTGCTGCAGTCCCACTTCAGCGGCACAATCCCCACCGACAACAGTGGCACAAACCCCACCGACAACCCGGACGCGGACCTGAACGCGTATATGGACGCCAATCCGAACGCGGACGCAGATGCGGACGCGGACGGGGAGGCGGACGTGGACGCGGACGTGGACCGGCCGCTGGACATCGAATGGCTGATGACCGATCAGGGCGACTTCCACCTGGTCCAGATCCGCCCCTACGCCGCCCGATGAGCCGCCACCTCCCCGGCCCCCGGGTCCTCAGTCGTGCGGGCAGGCGCACGAAGGGCACGACGGACGCTCCCCTGCCGCCCCGAGCCCGCCGCATCATCCGCCTGAACAACAGCTTCCAGCTCCTGTTCAACCTGCTCTGGTGGATGCCGGTGTTCTACGCCTACCAACGGCAGGCGGGCCTCACCGACGGCCAGATCTTCGGCATCCAGAGCATCTACTACACCGCGTTCTGCCTCTTCGAGATCCCCACCGGACTGATCGCCGACCGCATCGGCACCCGCAACTGCCTGCGGGCCGGCGCGGTCGTCATGACCGCGGCCAACCTCGCCCCGGTCTGGGCCCCCAGCTACACCGGCTTCCTCGTCCACTTCCTGCTCATCGCCGCCGGCCGCTCCCTCACCTCCGGTGCCGCCAGTGCGTACCTCTACGAGGGCCTGCGGGCCGAGGGCGCGGGCGCCCACTATCTGAAGGCCGAGGGCCAGGCCCGCGCGCTCGGCCTCGCCGCGAAGGTGCTGTGCTGGCCGCTGCTCGGCCCGCTGATGACCCTGGCGCACTCCGCCCCGTACGTCCTGAGCGCGGCCAGTGCGGGCGCCTCCCTGGTCTGCGCCGTACTGCTGCCCCGCCAGGCCGCGGCCGCCCCCGCCCGGGGCCGCAAGCGCGCCGCGGGCCACGATGCGGCCGCCGCCCTCCGCGCCGTCCGTAGCACGCCCTGGCTCGCCCTGGTCATGGTGCAGGGGGTGGCTCTGTTCACGCTCGCCCGTATCTGCCAGGTCAATCTCTTCCAGCCGGTACTGCTCGACCACGGCATCGGCGAGGGCTCGCACGGCACCGTGCTGGCCGCCATGACCGTCGCGGAGGCGGTGGCCTCGGCCCGTCCGCAATGGCTCACCTCGCGGCTCTCCCCGGTGGCATGGGTGTCGCTGCTCAGCCTCACGATGGCGGCGGCTCTGGCGGGCAGCACGCTCGGCGGTCCCTGGACGACCGTCGCGCTGTTGTGCGTGTTCGCCGCCGTCACCGGCCTCGCGTCCCCCCTCCAGCGGAAGCTGGTCAACGACGCGGTCCCCGCGGGCGCGCCCCGCGCCACCCTGCTGTCGGTCGAGAGCCTCGTGGACCGCGCGGTCTGCGCCCTGGCGGCCGTTGCCGCGGGCGCGTACCTCTCGGCGCACCGCCTGGACGCCCTGCTGTGGCACAGCGCGCTGGCCACCGCCGTCCTGCTGGCCGTCCTCCACCTGCTCCTACGCCGTCACGGCAAGCCCCGTACGGAGAAGGGCGGGAACCGTACGGAGAACGACGGCGCCCATATGGAGAATGGCGGGGCCCGTACGGAGAACGGCGGGGACCGTACCCAGAACGCCGGGAACCGTACCGAGAACGCCGGGGCACACACGGAGGGCGGCCACGGGGAGACGGGCCGTACCGAGGAGATCCGGCCGCTCGCCACAGCAGGAAAGCCCTGACTCCCGCGCCCATACTGGAGGCGTGCGTACTGGAGGGGTGCGACAGCCGGACGGGCCGGCCGGGCCTACTGGACCGGCTGGACCAGCGGAGCCCTCTGGACCGGCTGGACCAGCGGAGCCCTCTGGACCGGCGGAGCCTTCCGGACCGGCTGCCGGGCATTACGGTGAAGACGCCTTCCGCCCGGAGGCAGCCGGCGAGGCGGATCGCATCGACCTGGGAGCGCTCGCCTACGACGCGGTGAGCACCGCACGGCTGACGGCGCTGGGCGCCGGTCCCGGCTGGCACTGCCTCGACGTGGGCGCCGGGACCGGCACCGTCGCCCGGTGGCTGCTGGAGTCCGCGGACGTCACGTCCGCCCTGGCCGTCGACCGTGACACCCGCTTCCTCACCGTCGATGCCCCGCCGGGGCTCGTGGCCCAGACCGCCGACGTGACCGCACCCGACTTCGACCCCGGCCGCTTCCACCTGGTCCACGCCCGCTTCGTACTGATGCACCTCCGCCCGTGGCGACGCATGATCAACCGGCTGAGTTCCTTGCTCGCCCCGGGCGGCGTCCTCGTACTCAGCGACGCCGTCGACCTGACGACCTCCTCCGCCCCGGCCACCCCGTACACCCGGGTCATGCGCGCGATGTGGCAGGCCCTGCGCACGACCATCGGTACGGACATCTCCTGGGTGCCCGATTATCCCGCCTTCCTGCTGGAGGAGGGCCTGCACTCGGTGGCCGCCGAAATCCACGTCCCTCCGCTCTTGCCCGGCAGCCCCATCAGCCGCTTCTGGGAGGACACTTGGCAGCGCACCCACGACGCCCTCCTCGCCACCGGCCAGGTGGACGAGCCCCTACTCGAACAGGCCCGTCAGGCCCTGTCCTCCCCGCACTCCGCCGCCCTCTCCCCCGGAATGCTCACCGCCTGGGGCTGGAAACCCCGGCACACCACTTCCCCAACCCCCTCACCACCCCCATGAACCCGTGGCGGTAGTCCCTGGTGTTGCGGTCGCTGGCGTTCCGGTCCCTGGCGTTGCAGCCCCTCCGCATTCCAGCCCCCGCCGCATTCCAAGCCCTGGCACGCCGAACGGCCCGAGCGGCCTAAGTGGCCTAAGTGGCCGAGTGGAAGGTGACCGATGTACGCGATACCCCTGGGTGGCGACGCTGCCAACGGTGGCAACCGCGCCGAGCTGCGTCCGCTGGAGCCCTGGCAGGCCGGGGAATTCCTCGCCCACATCGACCGGGGACGGGAATTCATCGGGCAGTACATCGGCCTGGCGGACCTGATCGTGGATCTGGACGCGAGCCGCTCGTACCTCCACTCGTACGCGGAGAAGGCCGCCGCCGACACCGGCCGCATCTGCGGCATCTGGCTGGACGGCCGACTGGTCGGCGGGGTCCTCTTCCGCACCATGGACGTCAACCAGGGCACTGCCGAGGCAGGCTGCTGGCTGGAGCCGTCGGCGGTGGGCAAGGGGCTGGTGACCCGTGCCGTACGCGTGCTCATCGACTGGGCCGTCGAGGAGCGGGGCATCCACCGTGTGGAGTGGCTGGTCTCGGCGGCCAACGAGCCCAGTATCGCGGTGGCCAGGCGGTTGGGGATGACCAAGGAGGGCGTCCTGCGCGAGGGCTATCTCTACCGGGGCGAGCGGCACGACATCGAAGTCTGGTCGGTACTGGCCCCTGAGTGGCGCGCGGCCAAGCGGGGAGATTAAGGAGCCGGGAGCCCTGGCGGCCCACTCACCCGCCGCCCCTCCGGAAGGAGGCCCCCAGGATGTACGTACTGGTGGCCAGCATCCAGACAGGAAAGACCAGTTCGGTCCAGGGGACCGTACCGACGACGAACAACAGCACAAGCGCGGCCGCATAGCCGAGCCAGGCCAGCCAGCGCGGGAAGACGCTCAGGGCGAGTCCGATGGTCGTGGTGGAGAGCGTGAACACCGCGGCCATCCGCATGGCGTAGCTGGCAAGCAAGGTGAGCGTCGTCCGCCCGTAGGTCCACAGGACCTGCACGCCGGCCGGGAGGTTGCCGGTGATGGCGAGCAGGCCGCCGGCGGCGGCCCCCGCCGCGAGCACCAAAGCGGTGAACATCAGCCCGCTGCACAGGAAGAGCGTCGCGAAGAACCTGTTCTCCACTCGCCCTTCCGCATTCCCGGAGACGGCATTCCCCGAGACGGCATTGGCAGAAACGGCTTTCGCCGGCTGGTCGGTACCCCGCTCCGTGCGCCCGGTGTAGTCCCGTACGGCACCCATGAACCACAGGAAGAAGATGCCGGCGAACGGCAGCAGGCCCAGGGCGATTTCCAGAACCTGCCGGTGGGGCGAGCGCGACGGCCACTCCCCCGCGTGGGCCGGGATCGCGGAGGGCAAGCTGATGCGGACGATCGTGAGTACGGCGGCCAGCAGCAGCGCCGCCAGCACTCCCGCCGCCCCGGCCGCCCGCGGCGTACGCAGCACCCTGCCCGACGTGGCCTCAAGAGAGTGTCTCTCCTCCATCGCCCCATCGTGGCGCCACCTCATCCCCCACCAGCTGCACAGCCACCGGCTTCCCTTCACAGCCACTGAGATGGCTTACAGCCCCGGAAACGCTGAAGCCTCTGAAGCCCCTGAAGTCCCCGAAGTCCCTGAAGCCCGTGAGCACCGGGGCAGGTCACCCACCCCACCTCTTCCCCCGACTCCCGTCACTTCCAACGACTCCCCACCGCTCCCCTCCACTCACCCCTTCCCCTTCCATCCCCTATATTCCTCAAACTTCCTCATTGTGCTTACCAGTAGGGGAAGTTAAGGTACTTTCATGCCTGATCGTTTCTACTCCGTGGAACAAGTGGCGGAGCACCTGGGCCTCCATGTCCGCACCATCCGGAACTACGTGCGGGACGGACGTCTCCACGCGGTCCGCATCGGCAAGCAGTACCGCATCGCCCACGAGGACCTGGAAGCCTTCACCGGCCGCCCGGCACCCGCGCCCCAGGGCGACACGGACGGACGGCGACCGCAAGAACAGCAGCACCAGCACACCGAGGTCTCAAGCATCGTCGAGATCGACGCGATCACCCCCGAGACAGCCGACCGCTTGACCGCCCTCCTGATGAGCCTGGCCACCAACCGCGGCCCGGGCCATGCGCCCCTGCGGATCGAGACGGCCTACGACAAGGGAAGGGCCCGGATGAAGGTCATCGTCCTGGGCGGTCTCGCCGACACGGCCCGGATTTTCGACTACATGGAAGGAGTACTCGCGACATGAGCCCCAGCACGAGCACCAGCACCAGCACCAGCACGATCTACAAGAGCGAAGCCGGTGCGAGGGAGATCCAGCAGCGTTACCGGAAGATGCTCCACGCCTGGCCGGTCCCCGCCGAGGAGGTGCGGATACCGACCCGCGAAGGCGAAACCTTCGTCCTCGTCTCCGGCCCGAAGGACGCGCTGCCCGTGCTTCTGATCCACGGATCGGGAGCGAATACGACGATGTGGCAGGACGACATCGCCTCCTGGTCCCGGCACTTCCGGACGTACGCCCTCGACCTCATAGGCGAACCGGGACTGAGTGCCGCATCCCGCCCACCCTTGTCCTCCGACGCCCATGCGCTGTGGCTGGACGAGGTGTTGGAGCATCTGGGCGTGACCCGCACGGCGATCGTCGCCACTTCCCTGGGCGGATGGGTGGCACTGGACTACGCCACCCGCCGGCCGGACCGAGTGACCCACCTGGCGCTGCTCTGCCCCGGCGGTCTCGGCAGGCAGAAGATGGGGTGGCTGTTCAAGGTCGTGCTCCTGCGCGCGTTGGGACGCCGGGGAGTGCGCCGGTCAGTGGCGACCGGCACGGGCCTGGAAGCACCCGAGGTCCAGCACCTCCTCGACCACGTCATGCTGACCTTCACTCACTTCAAGCCCCGCACCGAGCGGCTCCCCCTCTTCCCCGACAGTGCGCTGCGCCGCCTGACCATGCCCACACTGGTGACGGTCGGCAGCCGCGACACCCTCTTCGACTCCGAGGACACCGCCCGGCGCGTACGCCAGTGCCTCCCGCACGCAACAGTGAACGTCCTGCCCGAGGCCGGCCACGCCCTCCTCAACCAGACCGACTCCATCCTCACTTTCCTCCGCACCAACTGACCCCCTTCGCGAAACCCCAGGTGGGACATCAGGAGGAACGCCAGGTGGGACGCCAGGTGGGCAACAACGGCCGTTACTTCTCCCACAACAGCACCGCCCCAGGTGACGCAATCGCCGAACGGAACCAACGCGTCACCCAACTCACCTGCGCGCGCCCGCGCAGACCGCATAGACCACGCAGACCGCGCAGTAACCACTCAGCGCTCTCTCCGGGCACCCACACCGACTCCTTCTTCGACGCCTTCCCCAACAAGCTCCACCCCCTCACCCCCTGCCTACTGCCCACTGCCCACTGCCCCTCAGCCCTCACCACCTTGGAACCCTGGCTCTCACCACCACCGACCAGGGCAGCCCCCACCCCCACCCCCGAGCCACACCGTGCCCGCCGCCAACGGCCGCCACCCCAACCGCCCTCCTCACGAACTCCCAACTCTCTTCTCGGGGCTGACGGGTTCCGGCGTGCGGGTAGCGCCGATGGAGGCCAGGGCTACGGCCAGGACGCCGGCCCATTGGGGGGCGGCCAGGTGCTGGCCGAGAACGAGGAGGCCGATGAGGGCACCGACGGCGGGTTCGAGGCTCGTGAGGACGCCGAAGGCGCGGGGCGGCAACCGGCGGAGAGCCTCGAGATGGAAGGTGTACGGCAGAACGCTGGAGAGCAGGGCGACGGCGACGGCCAGGGCGAGGGCGGTGGGGTCGAGGAGTCTGCTGCCCGCCTGGGCGATGCCGCACGGGAGACTGAGGAGGGCGCCCCAGGTGACGGCGAGGGCCAGACCGCGGCCGTCCGGGACCCGTTCCGCGAGCCGCTTGCCGACCAGAATGTAGCCGCCCCAGCAACATCCGGCGAGAAGGGCGCAGGCCAGTCCCGCTGCGTCGAGCGGAATGCCGGAGTGGCTGAGCAACACGACACCTGCCGCGGCCAGGCAGGCCCACAGCAGGTCGGCGACCCGGCGTGAGCCGAACAGTGCGATGGCGAAGGGACCGAGGAACTCCATCGTGGTGGCGGCGCCCAAAGGGAGACGGTCGACCGCTTCGTAGTAGCTGAGGTGGTGGACGGCGAGCAGAGTTCCGGCGGCCGCCACAACACCAAGGGTGCTCCGATCCCAGCGCAACCCGGGCCGCCACAGGGCAGTGAGAACCACGGCGGCCAGACACAGGCGCAGGCTCACCACCCCTGCCGGGCCCACGACGGGGTAGAGCCGAGTGGTCAGCGCGGCCCCGCACTGCAGACCGAGCACACCAGCCATGACGAGACCGGGGGCCGGCACTCCGCCCAGCCCCCGGCTGATCACGGCGACAGCATGCGCACGGCGGCCGACGAGCTGACTGATGATGCCCTCCTCCACGGTCCGTCCGCCCCGGTGGAGGCCCACCAAGCCGGGCACCGGCCACCCTTGGTCAGCGCGCGTGCGTCCGGCCCGGCGAAGAATCTCGGCGTGGCAACGACGTGAAATGTGGCAGGCCGAAAACATGGCCACAACCCCCGACGCTCAACGAAATCCGCATCCTCCAGGGCCGGTTGACCTGGCCTTTATGCAGCCACGCCGCCCATCGCAGCGGCGACCACCGGTCTGGATTCCGTGGAAGGGGAAGACAGCCGACTCAGGTCTTTGCGCGGACTTTGCAGGCCCCACGAAGTCCACCGCGCCCACCATGCCCACCGCGTCCGTCGCGTCCACCACGTCCACCACGACCGTCAGGTCGGTCGCGTCCACCGCATCCGTCAAGTCGGTCGCGTCCGCCAGGCAACTCAGCCGGAACGACGAAGACAGTCATCAAGTGTCGCCAGCTCCACTCCCGCGTCACTGAGCACCCCGGCGGCCACTCCACGGCCGATCTGTGCGAGCCCCAGAAGCAACTGGTCACAGTCGATACGCGCCGAACCCGCCGCTTCTGCCCGCTCTTCCGCAATCGCCATGGCCTTACGCGAGTAGGGCGTCCAGGCAATCCGCTCGGCCGCTTGCGACGCCCCCATACTCAGGCGCGCCCCGACGGCCCGGTGCAGGTCCTCGGGCGATACATCGGCGGCCCGCAGCAGACGCGTAGCCGTGTTGTCCTCCGCGGTGAGGCCCCAGAGCAGGTGTTCCGTCCCGATGTAGTTGTTGCGGTGATGCACCGCGACCTGCTTCACCTGCACCATGGCCTGGCGCAGGTCGTCAGTCATGGTCTCGGGGCCGTAGCGCTTGTGGGGAGCGTGAAAGCGCTGCTGCACGGCCTGCCTGGTCACACCGAGCGCCGTCCCGATGTCCGTCCACGAGCTTCCGTGCATCCGGCAGTGCTCCACATAGTCTTCGACCAAGTCGTCGGCCAGTGCCTGCAGTTGACCGGCCAGGCTCGCCGCCACCGTGAGCAGTGCGAGCCAGTCCGGCTGTTCCTGCCCGCCTGGTCGGTGCGCGGCGTCGCAGGTCCGGTCTACTTCCGCTATCAGGTCGTCCAAGTCTGGAAGAGGCATGAGGCAAGTACGCATTGACAATTTCCTTTTGTCAAGGCGCACTTGCCTCTCTCCCCACCCAACGTCGCATACGCTGCCCCGACGCCCATGCCCACCACTCCCCCACTCACCTACTCATCCACTCGCCCACCTCCCCACCCCGTTCTGAACGGTGCAGCGCGGTGACCACAGATGGCACCTCATACCTCCCGGCGCCCGACGCCCGACGCCCTCCGCTGACCGCAGGTCCCGTGCCGGCTGCCCGAGCAGCACGCCGCGGCACTCGCCGTGGAGATGAAGACGTCCACCGAACTCAACCGCCCGACCCCGCCAGCGACATCGGAACAGGAACGGCCGATCGCCTGGCTGCACACCAACGACGCCCTGACGGGCGGTAGTTCAGTACGCGCGGCGGCCTTCGTGGACACCGGGGACACCAATCACGGTCGCGGTGCGGATGGATCCCAGGACGACCTGGGCCGCCGCATCTCCGGCGAGGCAGCCACCCTGCTGACCGCCCTACGGGACGCAGAAGCCGACCTTGAACGGGGCCGCTGGCCGTACATCCGCATAACCGTTCCCGACACCAACTCCCACACCAACACTGACGCCAAGACCAAGACCAAGACCAAGACCAAAACCAGCACCAGCACCAGCACCAGCCTCGATACGGATACCGATACTGACGCCAAGAGCACCATCGAGCGCGGCTACGACTGCCTCCCGGACTGGTGGCCGGCCAGACGCGGAGTCATCGCCACCCTGCCCCACACCGTCCGCCTCGAAATGGCACGCCGAGCGGCCCACTGGCGCCCGAACTGGGCTGAACTCCTCAAGGAAGACATCCGCCGCGACGGCGCACCGGCCCGGCTTTGCCAGGTAGAACCGGAACTCCCCCACATCTCGACTCCGCATGCGCATGCAAGGGTGCAGATACGGCTGCGGGTGCGGGTGCAGATACGGACACGTCTGCGGGCACGGGTGCGGGTGGCGGGTGCGGGTGTCGTTGCGGAGCCAGCCTCGTAGGGGCCCGTCCTGCCGGTGGAGCACGGCGGGGCACGGCACGGCACCCAGGGCACGGCGGGGCTCTTTCGTGTTTCACGGCCTGACCTCCTCGGACTCGGGCTCCAGGTCGAGCTCCCAGGTCTGCTGCTTGAGCGCCATTCGCGCGGCGGGTGCTCGGCCAGGGATGCTCGCCCAGTACGGGTGCGTGGCGATCCGCACGGACAGCTGCTGCAGTCTGCGGCGCAGCACCGTGGTCTGGGACGGGTTTTCCTCATGCGAAAGCTCTCGGTACGCGATGTACCAGGCGCGCTGAGCCTGCACGAGATCTTCAGGGAAGGCGTAGGGAGGAGTCACACGAAGATTGCATCACATGTTCGAATTGAGGTGCAGCACACGTACGGGTGAATCCCGGCAGCCAGCCTGGAGGACTCGAAGTCCGCCCAACGCCTACGTGGCAGCCGTCTGCCGAGCTCGCGCCCGGGCTTGATCCGGGTACCACCTCGTGAAGCGGACCGCGCCCACGAACAACGCGATCGGAATGATCCAGTTCAACCAGTCCACCCCTGACGCGACGTGCAGAGCGAGGACGCCGAGCAGGGCCGTCAGCAGGAACACCGCGCCCCACACCGCCGTCAGCACCCGGTTGACGTGCCGGAAGAGCGGGCTCCCCCAGTACGCACGAGGTACGGACTCCCGCGCGTACTGCTCGGTGAACGGCATGAAGGCGAGGGACGTGAAGGCCACGGCGGCCAGGACCGCACCGGACAGGGTCTGGGCGTACGTCTCCAGCCAGATCAGGTCGTGACGATCGAGGACCAGCGACAGGATGCAGATGACGGCGAAGAAGAGCAGGCCGGCGATGTCCAGGATCTTCAAGCTGCGGCGCCTGATGTCGGGGATGCTGGCCCCGATCGCCGTGATGAGCGCGGCAAGCGCGGCGAACCCCCACGAGCTGGGGCTCGCCACCACGGCGAAAATGATCCAGGGGGCGAAGCCGAGGAAGAGGTTGACACCGCGTGCGCCGTCGGGACGTTGTGCGTCGCTCGGCGACGGCGCATCGCCGGGCTTGGGCGTCGTGTCAGGGTGAGTCATACGAAACCTCCGGTCGGCTCCGTCCGGTCCGGCGTCCCTGCTGCCATGCTGGGCTCCCCGGACGGGAGTCGCATCCGGTACGGCCCCTCGGCCCGCCGACCCGCCAGTACGGAAAGGTGGCGGTACTACGGAAAGTGGCCGGCCGTTCACTACGGCAAGTGGCCATTGGCCACCGCTACTGATGTCTGATGTCGGCTCTCTGTCAGTCATTCGTCGTGCGCCCGTCGACGCTTGAAGATCGACGCTTTAAGATCACGGACGATCGCCGCTCACAGCGCCACTCATAGCGCGGCTCGTAGCGCCGCTCACATCGCCGTTCATAGCGCCATCCATGGCCGTTCAGACCGCCGCTCAGCGAGCGGAATCGGAGGGGAACCGATGGCATATGAGATAGACCTGCCGCTGGACGAAGAGCGCGACGAGCGCGAAGCACGCGACGAGGACGCAGCCGACAACGAGGCCGCCCGACTCACCTCAGAACTCACCGAACTCGGCAACGAAGGCTTCCTGCGAGCGGTGCTCCGCGATCAGCCGCCGACACGCTTCCACCACCGCAGCACCGATCGCCTCGTAGGCTGGTCCACTGACGTCCCAGACATCGCCGAACCCACCTCCAGCCTCCTGCTCCGAGCCCTCCACACCTGCTTCACCGCTCACCTCCCCCTGAGCCTCTCGCCCGACCTCCTCTGGTACGCAGTCGTGCACGAGGTGGCCGTGCACGTCCGGCTGAACCCCAAGACGTACGAGGGGATCTTTACGGAGACGCCGGGGTACCGGCAGACCATCACCGTACGGGACGACCTGGCCCCGCTGGACTGGGAGCGTTCGATCAATCTGGTCCAACAGCCCCTGCGCGCCCGGATCGGTGACGAGGTCGCCGACCTCTTCCAGACCACCTTCTCCACCACCACGGACACGGACGCCACAGCCATGCTGGTGGCGCTGATGGACGTGGTCAGCCCGTACTACCGCTTTCGGTGGGAAACCCTCTGCGGCATTCCGCGGATCCGACTGGAGGGCACGGACCGGGACTGGCGTCTGCTGGCGGCCCGGGTGCGGGAACTGGCGGAGTGGTTCGAGGAGTTGCGGCCGTGGTTCACGGCACTGCAGCCGGTGCTGGACGCGATCTGGGCGACGGCCTCGGGGTGGGGCATCGACCAGAAATTCTGGCGTTCCCTCTACAAGTGGGAGTCGGCCTCGGGTGGCGACCGGGTCACCGGGTGGATCACCGCGTTCTTCGCCCACCGGTACACCGACGACGGGCCACGCCCGAAGCAGTCGTTCGGGCCCGGCACGACCGCCGAGGACGAATTTCCCTCGCACGTCTCCCGGGTCCCGTTCCGCTGGGAAACCCCCACGGGAACCTTGGACATGACGTTCCTCGGAGGCGTCCTCGGCATTGAGCGCGAGGAAGAGTGGATTCGACCCCAACTCGGCCACGCAGTAGTCGAGTTGACCCCCTCACCCAAGGGACACAACCCCGCCGCCGATCCGTACGACGCACCGCATACCGAACCGTACGGCCAGTCGAACGGCGAACCGTATGACAAGCCGAACGACGACGCGGACGCCCAGAACGGCCAACCGAACGGCGAACCGCAGGACAGGCCGTCTCGCGTATGCCTGCCCGAACCCTGGACGTTGTCGGACGTCCAGTGCCTCACCGGCTACCCACAGGCCCATCTGCTTACCACTGTCGGCATCGTTACCCATAACGGCAGGCCCCTCCATGCCGACTGCGTGATCAACCTCGACGGCATCTGCGCGGTCCGGGCCCGCGACGGCAATGGCGACGGCGACGGCAACTGGTATCTGGGCGATCTGGTCTCCGACGCCGGCGACATCCAGTGTTGGGCCTCGTACGGCCCGGATCTTGGCAACGCACTGCGCGCCCTCTAGCAGCCAGTCAGCCAACCAACCGGCTCCGAGGGCGCTTGCCTCTCGACGTTCAGGGGACAAAAGGCATGTGTGGGGCTAATTGGACGGAGTGGGCTGGGCTAACGAAAGTCGGCGGCGTGGTCAACAGCCCACTGTTGGAAGGTGCGTGCCGGCCTCCCGGTCACGTCCTCGACCGTCGTGGTCGTGACCGGAGGCGGGGCGTCAAGCATCTCGGCGTACCCGTCCAGCAGGGTGGCCACGAAGGAGTCGGGGAAGGTGTCGTCGGCGAGCAGCTGCTGCCGGGCACTCTCCCGCGACAGTTCCTCCCACCGGAGAGGCCGTCCGATGGCCTCACCGAGGATGCGGACCTGGTCGACCTGGGTCAGGACCTCGGGCCCGGTCAGCGTGTACGCCGCGTTGTCGTGGCCGTCCTCCTCGGTCAAGGCGCGTACAGCGACGGCGGCGATGTCGGCCTCATGCAGCAGGGCCATGGGCACCGCCCCGAACGCGCCGCGCACCACGTCACCGGCGCGGATCTGGTCGGCCCACCAGAGGGTGTTGCTGGCGAAGGTGCTGGGTCGCAGATGCGTCCAGCCGAGTCCCGACCGTTCGATGAGGCGCTCCACCGTGGCGTGGGAGCGGCCTACCGGGTGCCGCTGTTGCTCGGGGGTGAGCCCGTCCTGGACGGCCCCCGAGGAGAGGAAGACGACGTGGTCCACGTGACGCCGTAACGCCTCGACGACACCGGGTGCGGCGTCAGCCGTATGAAAGGGCCACATGAGGAAAGCCCGATCGACGCCCTTGAGAGCCTCTTCCAGGCCGCGCGGATCGGCCAGGTCGCCGGCCCGTACGTCGACGCCGCCGTACGCCAGGCCGGCCGAGTCCGGATGCCGGGTCAGAGCCCGTACGCGTACACCCGTTGCCAACAACAGGGCGACGACCTGCCGACCCACGTTCCCCGTCGCACCGGTAATCAGCACGGTGGGCTCCGCCATGCCCTCCGCCCCCCTGTTCTTCGCCGTATCCCTGTCCACCGCACTACTCCCTCTTCAGTGGATGTCTGTCCCACTTGCCGCCATCCACAGTGCGCAACGGAGCTCCGGGGCCGGCCACCACAGCGGGGAGATTGGCGGATACCGGCATGGCAAGCGTCAGGACGACAGTTCCCGTCATTCTTCGGAGGCGTGCTCCGGAGATGAGGCGGGGCTCAGGGCTGCCAGGGCTGTCCGGGTTGTCAGGGCACTGAGCGCGCCGGACTTGGGGCCGTACGAGGCGGACCGTACGGGGTCGGACCGCAGGGAGACAGACCGCAGGGAGGCGGCGGTCCGTACAGCGACGGCCCCGGGGCCGGACGGCACCTGAGCCGGGCCGCGCGCAGCGGAACACAAGCCGCCCCCGAAGCGCCGGTCACCATACCGGCGCACCACCCAACCCTCACCTCACCTCAGCCCGCCCCGCCCCGCCCCACCTCACCTCACCTCACCGACAGCCCTACAGCACCGGATCGGACGTGCCTCGTTGCTGCGGAATTCCCACGTCTTCGGGGTGCTGCAGTGCCACCGTCCGTGTCGGTGCGGGAATCCTGATGCCTTCGGCCTGGTACCGCTGGTGCAGCCGCTTGATGAATTCATGCTTGATCCGGTACTGGTCGCTGAATTCGCCCACCCCCAGAATCACCGTAAGGCCGATCCGAGAGTCTCCGAAGGTGTGGAAACGAACGGCCGGTTCATGTTCCGGAACGGCGCCGCTGACATCGGTCATGACACCCTTGACGACCTCCATGGTGACCCGCTCGACGTGTTCAAGGTCACTGTCGTAGCCGACGCCCACCTGGACGAGGATCGACAACTGCTGTTCCGGCCGGGTGAAGTTGGTCATGTTGGTGCCGGCCAGCTGCGCATTCGGGATGATGACGAGATTGTTGGAGAGCTGGCGCACCACGGTGTTACGCCAGTTGATGTCAACGACGTATCCCTCCTCGCCGCTGCTCAGCCGAATGTAGTCACCGGGCTGTACGGTCTTCGAAGCCAATACGTGTACGCCGGCGAAGAGATTGGCGAGGGTGTCCTGCAGCGCCAGGGCGACCGCCAGGCCACCCACACCGAGCGCGGTGAGCAGAGGGGCTATGGAAATGCCCAGGGTCTGCAGGATGACGAGGACGCCCATTGCCAGCACCACGATGCGGGTGATGTTGGCGAAAATGGTGGCCGATCCGGCCACGCCGGAACGCGACTGCGCCAGGGACCTCACGAGTCGAGTGATCATCCGGGCCGCGGTCAGCGTGACGACCAGGATGAGCAGCACGGTCAACGTCCGGTTGACGTTCCGTCCGACCGTAGGCGTCAGCGGCAACGCAGCGGCCGCGGCCGCCAGACCGCCGGAAATCGCCGCCCAGGGCACCACGGACCGCAGTGAATCGACAATGACATCGTCGCCGCTCCATCGCGTTCTGCTCGCGTGCTTCCCCAGCCACCGCAGAACCGCTTTGCACAACAGCCCGGCCACGATACCGGCAACCAGCGCGGCACCGGCAAGTATCAGGTCATGCAGCGTGACAGCACGGTTCACCGGTCGACCCCCACTCCCGGAAACTGCGGCCCTGCCACTGCCACGCAGCGCATGTGATGCTCCATCATTCGGTTTTTACCTGCTTGTCTCTAGGACTTCGAACGCGCCGGGGACCCGACCGCGGACGTCGACGGGACGTGAACGGGACGCGGACAGGACCTGGACGAATACGAAGAGAAGACGAAGACGCAAAGGTAAACGCAGACGTCCCGCAGACGTAGTCGTCCTGACGCGATGAGCCATCCTGCCGCACGCGGCGTGGCACACAGCGGGCACCCTAGGAGAAACCAACCGTCCCTGTCCGCCGCCTCCGTCACACGTGCGCTCGTTACGAACCCCACCCCACGCTTCGAACCCGATCTGGCCTATTTTGCCGTCACCCACACGTGCGGCCCGGTGCATGGACGATTCCGCGAGGGGCAGTCATGCGGAGCCGCACACGTCGACCGACACTGCGGCGGACCAACTGGTGTTTGAGAAGGGCCGACTTGGTCGGGTGAAAGACCAAAAATGACCAAGCGCCAAGGATCAAACACCAAGTGCAAGTACCAGGGACCAAGGACCAAGTCGAGCCTTGAGGAAGGGTGTTCCATGCGCCGCTTTGCCGCTCTCATGCTCGGTGCCGCCGCATTCTGCGGAACGGTCGCCGCCGCACCCGGTCAGGCCATCGCCCTGACCAAAGAACCATGTGGCTTCTACAAGACGGGCAGTGATGCGTACTACCGCCACTGCACCAACAACGGTTCGAACGTCGTGATCAAGGTAAAGGTCGCCTGGGCCCCCGACTACGAACGCTGCGTGGGCCCCGGCCGTACGTGGCTGGGCTCCGCCTCCAGGATCCAGGGCGCGTACTACGTGGGGCGCACCTGCTGACCAGCGGCGACCTGCATGCTGGCAGCGCGGCGTCCCCCTGCTGTCCCTCCCCCTTGTGCGCACGCGCTGCGGGACGTGGCCGTGGCATCCGTAGCCCTGTGACCCCAATAGACACCACTGCACTTGGGGATACCGCTACTGCCATAGACGCCATACGCAGCGCACGCTTGAGAACGGACAGGATTTCATGGCGCTGGTCTGCGAATTCGTGTACCCCACGAGTGAAGTGCAGTATGCAGACGATTCAGTGGAGGACACCGCACAATCATCTGGCGCACCAATGAGGTACCTCGGTCGGCGGCTCAGAAGGGGACGGCGACCCCAGCCTCTCGCATTCGGCTCAGGGCCCGGCTCATGCACTGGGCAGCCGAGGCACCGTCAGCTCTCATCGGTGGCAACGGGCCACCGCCGGCGGCAAAGGTCCATGCCGGCCGGCCCTCGCGCAGGCGCTCCGCATCGACGCGGATCATGGCCCCAATCCCCTGCTCACCAAGCCATTCCAGGATGAGCAGCGTCGCATCCTCGACACCGCTGTCCAGATCCCCCTCGGGCCACCGCCCCATTCCCTTGCCCATGGCCGCAACCCTACGGGAGCTGGTCGGGACCACGAGTGGGTGCCCTCCCCCCGGGGGACAGCCCAGCAGGAATCGCCCCGGCCGATGCCTGAAGCCCCTACGCCGCTACGCCCCCTGGGGTGCGGTGTGGGCTCGCGTCACAGACAGGTGCCCTCGGCCGGTAGCGCACCCCGGGGCCGGCCCGGCCGCGGCGGTGCCGACGTAGGTGCGAGGACTGCACGAGTACGGGCGGTCCGTCAGGTGGCGGTGCCTCCCGCGGGCGGCCCTTGCTCCCCCGCCGCCCCTTCCCCCTCTCCCTCTCCCTCTCCCTACTCTTCCCTCTCGTCTTCCATCCGGACCCTCGACAGAACGAGCACACCCCAAGTGACGAGCACTGCCCCGATCGCCTCCGGAATCAACCACCATCCGGTGCGCACGCGGTCCCCGTACACCACGATGCCCAGGGCCAGGCTGACGAGGGCCTCTCCCAGGGTGAGGACGGGCTGGGAGACCACCAGCGGGCCGGATTCGAGAGCGTTGGCCAGCAGAAACAGCGCGCATGCGCCGGCCGCCACGAAACCGTAGGTCTGCCAGGAGGCGAAGAAGGCGCCCGGGCCGTGCCGGTCGAAGATGTCGGTCGCGGACTTCATCAATGTCGCCGTCAGGGCGTAACCGATCGCTGAGGCGGCGCTGAAGAGGGCCGCACGGGCCTTCCCGCGCGGGCGGGGTGCCGCGGCCGCCGCACACAGCGTGATGGCGCCGACGGTGGCCAGCAGCGTCACCACCCACGTGGCCGACGAGACCTCGGTGCCCGCACCAGACGGTGCGGCAGCGGCCAGGGCCAGACCGAGTCCGACGGCGACACTGAGGGAACCGGCCCAGCCCGCCGCCGGGAGCCGTCGGCGGGCCAGCGCGCACGCGATCACGAGCGCCAGTGGCAGTTCGGTCACCAGGATCGGCTGGACGAGGACGAGCGAACCCAGCGCCAGGGCCAGCGCCTGGCACGCCGCAGCGCCGACCACCACGGCGATCCCGCCGAGCCACGCCGGATTCCGCACCAGGTGCCGGACCAGCCTGGGGCTGAACGCATCACCCGCCGGGACGGTCCGTGCGGCCAGGCGCTGGAGCACGGTACCCGTGGCATTGCCCACGGCCGCCAGCAGCGCGAACAGCGCAGACAACACAGCCGCCACCGTGCGATCACCTCGGGTCGTTAAGCCATCGGTCCCTGTCAGCAACCGTGGCAGAGCAACCCGCAATGCGCGGAGCACGGCACGCCACCAGATGACGACGACGGCCACCCACGGCCGGAACCTCACCTCCGGTTAGAGGCCTAGCCTTCCCCCGCCTCTCTTTCCCCCGCCCCCTTCCCCCTCCCCCCACCTCCCCCCGCCTCCCTCCTCCTCCACCTCGCCTCCCTGCTCCGCCTAGCGCGTCGCTGCCTCGCCAGTCCCCGCCTCGTCATGGCCGTCCGGGCGGGAGTCGACCTGGACCGTCCGGGCGTGAGTCGACCTGGCGTGATGCATGAACGGCGGCTGTGGTCCCCGGCTGGTGCCTAAGCTGAGCCCGTGTCCGGCAGGAAAGCTAGGCCGCTGGTTTGGGGCAGCACGTGGCCGTCACTGCTTGGTGGCCGACGACGGTTCCGTCTCCCACGCTGTTGTTGCGATGGTGGCGACGGGCCCTTCCGGAGTGCGCGTAGCCGTAGCCCTAGCAGTACCCATCGGGCGGTGAGCCCTATGGGGAGCTCCCAAGGCAGGCACGCGGACGGTTCGTAGGGCCGTGGGCAGCACGGCGGCCGTTACGTCGGGGGCGTGGTGACCGCTGTTCAGGGGCTGAAGAGGGGTATGCCGCAGCGCTGGTGGAAGGAGCGGCTGTGGCGCACGGTGAGTGCCACCGTGGCGGCCAGGATGCCGAGGGACTGGAAGCGGCCGACGATCGGCACCAGGTCGACGGGCAGCGTCAATGCCTCGACGGTGCTCAAGGCGGCGTCGAGCAGCTGCGCGGTGCCCCACAGCACCGTGAGGCCGCGGAGCGCGGCACGGAAGTCCGGCTGCTCGCTCCAGGTGCGTTCCGCCGCTTGCTCCGCACCCGGACCGCGTAGTCGGCGTCCGAACCGGTACGCCAACGGCCGGGCCGCAAACAGCGAGCTCAGCATCCATATCCCTAGGACGGCGGGAATGGCGGCGTCCTTCAGTAGCAGGACCCGTGGGCTGCCGCTGAGTGAGGTGACGGCCGACACCACCAGAAGGGCGATCACCAGCAGGTCGAAGAATTCGACGCGTCGGCGTACCACTGCGGTGCCTGCGGCGTGCGCCGCCGGGATGGCGCCGCTCAGCAGCAGCGCCTGCCACTGGGCAAAGTCCTGAGCGCGTAACACGTAGTACACGACGAATGGCAGGAGGAGGTTGACGATCAGCGGGATGAGGAAGGCGGCGCGTCGTCGGCGTGTGCCGTCCGTATTTGTGGCTTCCGCGCCTCCCGTGGCTTCCGCGCCAGCAACGGCTTCCATGGCCGTCACCTCCTTGATGGTTTTCCTGTCCTCCACGGTGTTCATGAGACCCCCCAGCGGTTCGAACGAAGCAAAGATGACGAGGTGTATGGCTGTGTGGCCGTCTGGCCGTCTGGCCGTCTGGCCGTCTGGCCGTGCAGCGCAATCGCTGACGACCACCTGCGTCGACGTTAGGTGTCGGGAGGGTGGAGAGGCGTCGGCCCCAGGGTTGGTCCGGTGGCCCTGGCTCTCCACCCGTGCTCCTCAACCGATGGGTTGAGCTCGACCTGCTGGCCGGCACCATCGCGGTGCAGGCGTTGGCGAGGAGGGTGGGTGTCCAGGTGAGGAGGGTGAGCTAGCTGCTCCGACAGCGCTCGAATCCGGCGCCGGCCGGTACGGGTGCCGGTACGGGTGCTGGTACGGGTGCTGGTACGGGTCAATGGTGTCCCGCGTCTTTGGTCTCACGTCGAGATGTGGCGTTACGGGATGTGATGCCAGGTCAGGACATAGCCCTAGCGATTCGCGCCACCACCTCAGACCATGACGAAGAGAAGCAGTGGCAGCACCGAAGCGGAGGCTGCGGTACCGACCCAAGCGACCGAAAGCCGCGCCTTGCGCCAACGTACGGTCCAGGGGAAGGCGAAGGAGAGCAGGGCGCTGCCCGCGCCGGTCAGGTAGAGGAAGGGTGCGCTGATCAGGGGGATGGTCACGCTGGCGGGGCAGTGGTCCGGGCCGCAGGAATCCGTGGCCATGGTTGCGAAGGCGTAGAGGGTGAAGGCCGGGATGAAGAGACCGCCGATCACGCCGACTGCGACCAGCGGCGGGCACCACCACCACGGGTCACGGCGCCGCAGTGCCGAGGCGGAATCGGCGTGGGGCAGGGGCACGGCAGGGTGGGGCGGCGGGGGCATGGTGGCAGGTACGGCGTGGGGATGGGCAACGGGCTCTGGCGCGTATGTGGTCGCGTATGTGGTGGGAGCAGGCTGAGGCGGCGGAGCAGTTGCGTGGTCGGTCATGGGATGAGTGAACGTGGCTGGGGAGCGCGGTTGCCAGGGGGTGGCTACTCAGGTGGGGTGATGGGGGTGGGGACTCGTACTTAGTCGTCGGGCGGCCGCTGGCCCACGTATCGCCGTCAGCACGAGCCCCGAGTACCGAGCAGCCAGCAGTCAGCAGTCAGCAGTCAGCAGTCAGCAGTCAGCAGTCAGCAGTCAGCAGTCAGCATGAGCGTGAACCGGGACCGGAATGCAAGGCCCGCGCCTACCGGCGCCCCGGAGGAGAATGGAGCCATGACGTCGCCCTTTCCCGCCCGGCTGGTGGTTTTGCGCCATGCCAAGTCCGCCTGGCCGCCGGAGGTGCCCGATCACGAGCGCCCACTGGCCAAGCGCGGCCGCAGGGATGCACCGGCGGCAGGGCGCCGGCTGCTCGCGGACGGGTGCGTACCCGACCTCGTGCTGTGCTCTACGGCCCGCCGCACCCGCGAGACCTGGGACCTGGTGGCACCGGAGCTCGGCGGCCGACCGGAGGTGGTCTTCGAGCCGCGGGTGTACGGAGCGAGCGCTGCCGAGCTGCTCGATGTACTGCGCGAGGTTCCGGAGCAGTGGCGGACGGTGCTGCTGATTGGACATCAGCCGGGTGTCCAGGACGTAGTGCTGTCGCTGGCGGAAGCGGAAGAGGAAGAGGCAGGGGGAGCGGTAGAGGGAGCGGTAGAGGGTGAGGGGGACGTGGGCGGGGAAGCGTTGGCTCGGGTGCGTGCGAAGTTCCCGACGGCGGGGGTTGCGGTTCTGGCTCTGTCGGGCGCCTGGGCGGACCTCGCGCCGGGGACCGCCGCCCTCACGAGCTTCGCCGTCCCGCGCGGCGAAGCCCCCGGGAAGTGACTCGGAACGCTCAGCTCACATTTCCGCTTCCCCCTCCATCGCCCACCGATCGGCCACCGATCACCCACCGACTGGACGACCACCGGCTACCGGCCACCGGCCACCGACCAGCGCGGCCAACGGCCACCCGCCCCCACCCGCCCGCACCCACCCGCCACCAATCACCGGCCCCCGCCCTCGCCCCCGCCCCCGAACATCGCCGCTCCTTTCACGCCCGTCGCCTGGTTTTGCGTCACGTACGGCCGCAGTTCCGCCTCGTACGCGGCGAAGGCGGCCGGGTGGTCGCCGTTCGCGGCGGCCAGGTGTCGGGCCAGTGTCCTCGGGCCGATCAGGGCCTGGGAGGTGCCCATGCCGCTGGTGGGCGCGGCGCAGTAGCCCGCGTCGCCGAGCAGGGCGACCCGGCCGTGCGACCAGCGGTCCAGGTGGACCTGGCAGGCCGAGGAGAAGTAGAAGTCGTCGGCCTCGGTCATGGCGTCCAGCAGTCGTGGAGCTTCCCAGCCACGTCCCGCGAATGCGGTGCGCAACGCCCGTTCCTGCTCTTCCCGGTCGCACCGGTCCAGCGCGGGCGTCGGGGTGGCGAACGAGAGGCTGACCGTCAGCCGGTCCGCGTCGCCCGCGCTGAACGCGTAGATCGCCGTGTCCGGTGCGTGCTGCAGCACACCGCTGTGGTCGAGGCCGAGGTGGTTCGCGGTGCTGAAGCCGGCGCCGGAGAGGCCGAGGTGCCGAACCACGTCGCCGTGCGGGCCGAACGCGAGCCGCCGGACCTTCGAGTAGACCCCGTCCGCCCCTATGACGAGGTCGAAGGTACGGGGCGCGCCGCGCTCGAACTCGACGGCGACGCCGGAGTCGTGCTCGGTGAGGGCGCTGATCGAGTCGTTGAAGACGTACTCCACGTCGTGCGCGGTGATCCGGTGCAGGATCCGGGTCAACTCCCGCTTGGGTACCTCTAGTTCGCCGGCGAAGGCTTCGGCCGGCAGCATCCCGGTTTCGGTGCCGGTCTCGTCCACCAGGGCCGTGCCGCGCATCTTGGTCTCGTGGCCGCGCACCTCGGCGAGGATGCCCAGGTCGTCGAGCACGTCGAACGCGGCGCCGCGGAAGTCGACCGCGTATCCGCTGTCCCGGAGGTCCGGGGCGCGTTCGACCACGGTGACGTCGTACCCGTCGCGACGAAGGAAGTAGGCGAGGGCGGGTCCGGCCACGCTCGCACCCGAGATCAGAACCGTTGCGTGAGTCATGGGACTGACCATAGCCAGGGTTTGACCATATGGACAAACCATTTGGATAAACCATGCGGTCTAATGGCAAGTGGCAGCGGACGGCAGCTCGTGCACCACCGGGGCACGCTTGGATCAGTCGGCTGCCCCTCGGACAAGCCAAACAGCTGAACCGATCAGCTGAACCAAGCGGCTGAACCGTTCGGCTGAACCAAGCGGACAACCCCCAGATACGCTGCGGACATGGGAAATCGAGAGGACCTCCTCGCCGGCGCCAAGCAGTGCCTGATCGAACGGGGCTGGGCCCGGACCACGGTCCGGGACATCGCGGCAGCGGCCGGAGTCAGCCATGCCGCCATCGGCTACCACTTCGGCTCCCGAGACGCGCTGCTCACCCAGGCGCTCGTGGAGGCCGTGGACGAGCTCGGTGACGAGCTCGCGAGTCGCGCACCCGAAGGGACGCCGGAACAGCGCTGGCAAGCACTGATCGACAGTTTCACCACACACCGGGCGCTATGGGTCGCCCAGTTGGAGGCCGCGGTGCAGGCCGAGCGGTCACCGGAGGTACGGGCGCACCTCGCCGAGGGGCAGCGCATGGCGCGGGAGGGGCTGGGCGGCTCGGTACCGCTCGCCCTGCTGGGCGGTCTGATGCTGCAGTGGCTGGTGGACCCGGAGAACGCACCGTCGGGCGCGGAAGTCATCGCGGAACTCCGCTCGACGTCCCTGAATTGAACCAATGCCTTTGGGGGCCGGCTCACGGGCTGGCCCCCAAGGGTCGACCCCCAGGGGTCACCCCCCAAGGATTCCCACCCCTCGATAGCCCCCTTCGCCCCTCCCCTTCACCCCCCCTTCACCCCGGCCCCCGCCGCCATTGCCACCCCCACCCCCCACTCCCACACCCCGCCCCATTTGTGGCGATCTCAGAGCTATGTGAGATTTGGTGGTGTTGAGGTTCTGGGAGTCCGCCGGTCGGCCCCGGTGGCAGCCGAAGGGACGAACCATGGGCTTTGAACCGATGACGCCGGGTCTGGACGAGGTGCACATCTTGTGGACCTCGGAGGGCATGAGCTGCGACGGGGACACGGTTTCGGTCACCGCGGCGACGCTGCCCAGCCTGGAGGACGTGGTTCTCGGCGCGATTCCGGGGCTGCCGAAGGTGCATCTGCACAACAAGGTGCTGGCCTACGAGACCGGCGACGATTTCATGGCGGCCTTTCACCAGGCGGCCCGCGATGAGCTCGGACCGTTCATCTTTGTCGTCGAAGGCTCCATTCCCAACGAGAACATCAACGGTGACGGCTATTGGTCGGCCATGGGCAACGATCCGGAGACGGGCGAGCCCATCACGGTGAACGAGTGGATCGACCGGTTGGCCCCCAAGGCGTGGGCGGTCGTGGCCATCGGCACCTGTGCCACGTACGGCGGCATCCATGCGATGGCGGGTAACCCGACCGGGTGCATGGGGCTGGCCGACTATCTGGGATGGGATTTCCGGTCGGCCGGCGGCCTGCCCATTGTGAACGTCCCGGGTTGCCCCGTTCAGCCGGACAATTTCATGGAGACCCTGCTGTGGGTCCTGCACCAGGCCGCCGGGCTGGCTCCGCCCATTCCGCTGGACGAACAGCTCCGGCCCACCTGGCTGTTCGGCAAGACCGTGCACGAGGGGTGCGACCGGGGCTCGTATTACGAGCAGGGGGATTTCGCGAAGGACTACAACTCACCCAAGTGCCAGGTGAAGGTGGGTTGTTGGGGCCCAGTGGTCAACTGCAACGTCACCAAACGCGGCTGGATGGACGGGGTGGGCGGCTGTCCCAACGTGGGCGGCATCTGCATCGGCTGCACGATGCCGGGGTTCCCGGACAAATTCATGCCGTTCATGGACGAGCCGCCCGGTGGCACGGTGTCCTCCGCCCTGATGGGCGTGTACGGGCCGTTCATCCGCACCCTGCGTTCCCTCACCAATATCACCGCCAACAAAGAGCCCAAGTGGCGCCATAACGAGGATGCGCTGACCAGCGGTTACGACCCGCACTGGACCGGACGTAAATAGATCCCGCACGCCCCCACGCGCAACACACCCGGCACGCCTCGCACGGCCCCCACGCCCCGCACGCGCACGATAACCACGACGCCCAGCACACCCCCCGAACCCCCAAGCCACCACGGCCCCAAGCCCACCCCGCCCACCACGCCATCCGCGAGAGGAAACCCCGTGGCGACCGTTCAGAACAGCGATGCGGAGCGACGCGAACTCACCGAGGTCGCCTTCGACCCCATTACCCGCATCATCGGAAACCTCGGCATCTACACCAAAATCGACTTCGCGGCACGGAAAGTCGTGGAATGCCGGAGCACTTCCTCGCTCTTCCGTGGCTACAGCGTGTTCATGAAGGGCAAGGATCCGCGCGACGCGCATTTCATCACCAGCCGGATCTGCGGCATCTGCGGCGACAACCACGCCACCTGCTCGCTCTACGCCCAGCAGATGGCCTACGGCGTCAAACCGCCCCCGCTGGCGGACTGGATCATCAACCTGGGCGAAGCCGCCGAGTTCATGTTCGACCACACGATTTTCCAGGACAACATGGTGTTCGTCGACTTCTGCGAACGCATGGTGAAGGAGACCAACCCCGGTGTCCTGGAGCGGGCCGAACGCACCCCGGCCCCGCACGCCGACGTCCACGGCCACAAGACCATCGCCGACATCATGCGCGCCTTCAACCCCTTCGAGGGTCAGACGTACAAAGAGGCGCTCCAGATGAGCCGGCTGACCCGGGAGATGTGCTGCCTGATGGAGGGCCGGCACGTCCACCCCTCGACGCTGTACCCGGGCGGTGTGGGCACCGTCGCCACCCCGCAGGTCTTCACCGACTACCTGGTGCGGCTGACCCGCTGCCTGGACTTCGTCAAACGCGCGGTGGCCATGAACGACGACGTCTTCGACTTCTGGTACGAGGCGCTGCCCGGCTACGAGGAGGTGGGCCGCCGCCGCACGATGCTGGCCTGCTGGGGCTGCTTCCAGGACCCCGAGGTGGTCGACTACGACTACCGGACCATGAACACCTGGGGGAACGCGATGTTCGTGACCCCCGGCATCGTCGTGGACAACGAACTGGTCACCACCGACCTCGTCGACATCAACCTCGGCATGCGCATCCTGCTCGGCAGCTCCTACTATCAGGACTGGACGGGCGAGGAGACGTACGTCGACCGGGACCCGCTCGGCAACCCCGTCGACCAGCGCCATCCGTGGAACCAGACCACCGTTCCGAAGCCGCAGAAGCGGGACCTCGACGGCGGCAACTACAGCTGGGTGATGAGCCCTCGTTGGTTCGACAAACGAACCGGTGACCACCTGGCGCTCGACACCGGCGGCGGACCGATCGCCCGTCTGTGGGCCACGGCGCTCGCCGGCAAGGTCCGTACGCCCTACGTGCGCTCCACCGGCCACAGCGTGGAGATCGACCTCCCGCAGACGCCCAACAGCCCGGAGGTCAGGCTGGAATGGACGCCTCCGCCGTTCCCCAACACCATCGAGCGCGACCGGGCCCGGATGTACTTCGTGGCCTACGCCGCCGGGATGGCGCTGTACTTCGTCGAGCGGGCCCTGGACGAGGTCCGGGCCGGCCGCACCAAGGTCTTCGAGGACTTCAACGTCCCCAAGGAGGCCATCGGGGTCGGTTTCCACGAGGCCGTACGGGGCGTGCTCTCGCACCACCTGGTGATCCGGGACAAGAAGATCGCCAACTACCACCCGTACCCGCCGACCCCGTGGAACGCCAGCCCCCGCGACTCCTACGGCACCCCCGGCCCGTACGAGGACGCGGTGCAGGGACTGCAGATCTTCGAGGAGAACGGGCGGGAGGACTTCAAGGGCATCGACATCATGCGGACGGTCCGCAGCTTCGACCCCTGTCTGCCCTGCGGCGTCCACATGTACCTCGGAGACGGCCGGACCCTGACGCAGAGTCACTCCCCGACCTTCGGCCACCGGGCGTGAGGAGTGTCATGACCTGGGACGACCGGCAGGCACGGGACCACGTGGTCCGCACCGAGACGCTGCTGACCTCGCTCTCCGCGCTGGACGACCCCGCCGCGCGGGACCGGGCGACCGAGGCCGCCCAGGCACTCGTCGCGCTCTACGGGGAATGCCTGGCCCGGGTCATGGCGCTGGCCGGCGCGGACACCGCCCGGGCCGTCGCGGACGACGAACTCGTCGGTCATCTGCTGCTCGTGCACGGGCTGCACCCGGAACCTGCCGAGGGCCGCATCCGCACGGCCCTCGCCGGCCTGCGCGCCCTGGGCGAAGCCGAACTCGTCGCGGTGGAAGGGGCGTTGGCCAGGGTCCGGGTACGGGCCCGGGGCTGCGGGTCCTCCGGGGAGACGCTGCGTACCGCGGTGCAGGAGGCGGTGGCCTGGGCCGCGCCGGAGATCGAGCGGGTGGAGATCGAGGAGGCGGCCGCGGCGGCCGTCGAGCCCCCGCTGATCCCCGTGGAGGCGCTGTCGCGCGGCGGTGCCCGGACCGGCGGGGCGCGCTCATGAGCACCGTGGTCTGCACCGCCTCGGCGTTGCGGGACCTGGCCCGCCGCCCGTTGCCGGAGCCGCGGGACGACGACGACCGGTGCGAGCTGTGCGCGGAGCCCGTTCCGGCGGAACACCGTCATCTGCTGGACACCACGGCGGACACCCTGCTGTGTACCTGCCGGGCGTGCGCGCTGCTCTTCGACACCGACCGGCACAGCGGCGGCCGCCGACCCTACCTGCTGATTTCCGAACGCAGGCGGCGGCTGGACGGCATGCGGCTCGATGCGCGGCAGTGGGCCGCCCTGCGGGTGCCGGTCGGGCTCGCGTTCTTCCTGCGCGGCGGCCCGCCCGACGACGAGATCACCGCCGGCTATCCCGGCCCGATGGGCGTGGTCCGCGCCCCCGTGGACCGCGGGGTGTGGGCCGGCATCGAGGCCGGCCGGCCGGCCCTCGCCACCCTCGTTCCGCGTACCGAGGCGCTGCTGGTCAACCGGGCCGGCGGCAGTCAGGAGCACTGGATCGTGCCGCTGGACGACTGCTACCGGCTCGCCGCCCTGCTGCGCACCCACTGGAGCGGACTGGCCGGCGGGGACGAGGTGTGGCAGCACGTACGGCAGTTCTTCGACCACCTCACCCCCGTCGATCCGGACGCCTAACAGGACCCGAGGAGAGCCATGGCTGACATCACCGTCGGAAAGCGACAGGTACGACCGGACTTCACCGCCCACGTCCCCGGAGTGCGCCGGGGCAACCACGAGGGCCACTACAAGCGGCAGCCCGGTCACCTCCCCTACGGCAGGTCGACCTCGCGCCGGTCCACCGGGGTCCATCCGAAGACCAAGAACCCCATCCTGCCCGGCATGCCCAACCTGTCACCGGCATGACCGGCAGCACCGGAGTGAGCGGCGTGCGCGCGGTGAGCGTGGCGGAGGCGCACCGTGGGCTGCCCGACCTGTCGTTCGCGGTGACCGGAGTGAGCGCCCTGCCGCACGCCGCGGTGCCCACCCTCGTCCTCACGCTGGCCGTCGCCCGCACCGGCGGTGGCCCGATCCGGTCCCTCACGCTGTCCACCACCGTCCGGATCGATGCCGCGCGCCGGAGCTACACGCCCGCGGAAACCCTGGCCCTGGCCCAGCTGTTCGGGCAGCCCGACCAATGGGCCACGAGCATGCAGCCGTTGTCCTGGGCGCAGGTCACGTCCGTGGTGCCGCCCTTCGACGAGCGGACCGAGATCGACCTCGCGATCCCGTGCGGCGGCGACGCCGGCCTCGCCGTCGTCACCTATCTGCGTGCCGTGCGCGACGGCGAGGTCCCCCTGGACCTCCTCTTCCGCGGCACCGTCTTCCACACGGACCCCGGCGGGCGGCTGGCCACCGCTCAGATCCCCTGGGACAAGGAGGCCGCCTGCCGGCTGCCCGCGGAACTCTGGCACGACCTCAACAGCCGCTACTACGGCGCCACTTCCTGGCTGCGCCTGTCGCCCGGGACCCACGACAGGCTCAGCGCCTACCAGACGTCACACGGCCTGACCGACGCCGAGCAGGCCGTCAGCGCCCTCCTGGACACCGCCCTGCCCCGGCCCGCACAGACCACGGAAGCGACATGGACCCCCTAGCCTCGGTCGAGAAGATCGCGCGCACCTGCCTGTACGAGGGCTACCTGCTGTGGCCCTACCGGCGGTCGGCGCTCAAGAACACCAAGCGCTGGACGTTCGGCGGCGTCTACCCGAAGGGCGAGGCGGAAGCCCTCGGCGAGCCGGCCCGGACGCGCACCGAGACCCTCCTGGAGACCGCCCCCGGCACCTCCGTCACGATCCGCCTGCGGTTCCTACAGGTCGTCGAGCGGCAGGTCTACCGCCGCGACGACGGGGAGCACCGGCCGGTCGACACCCTCACCGTCGCCGGCGAGACCCACCTCACCTGGCACGAGGCCGCGGAACGCGAATGGGTGCTGCCCGCCTGGTCGCCTTCCCACGGGCGCACCCTCGACGTCGTCGACCTGCCGGACGGCGTGCACGAGGAGCCGCTGCGCGACGAGCACGGGCGGGCCGTCGGCATGCTCGTACGCCGTTGGAAGCGGCTGCACGGCACCGTGGAGGTCGACGGGCAGCCGGTGCCGGGCAACGGGCCGCAGGACACCGTCCGTCTGGCGGTGACCTTCACCAACACCACCCCGTGTCCCCCGCACACCGGTGAGCCGCGGGAGGGCCGCGACAAGCTCGCCCCGTATGCGTTCGTCTCCACCCACACCGTGCTCACCGCCCACGACGGCAGCTTCGTCTCCCTCGCCGACCCGCCGGCAGAACTGGTGGAGGCGGCGGGCGGCTGCCGCAACGAGGGCACCTGGCCGGTACTGATCGGCGACGCGCCCGAAGCGGACCGCGACCCCCACCGGTCCCCCACGGTCCTCTCGTCGCCCGTCACCCTCTCCGATTTTCCCGCGGTCGCGCCGGAGAGCCCCGGCGACCTCTTCGACGGCGGCGAGATCGACCACCTCCTCATCCTCAACGTGCTGAGCCTGACGCCCGCGGAACAGCGGGAGGCCCGCGCCACCGATCCCCGGGCCCGGGAGATCCTCGATCGCTGCGCCGCGCTGTCCCCCGAGGACCTGCTCGCCCTGCGCGGCACGATCCGGAGCCGCCGGACGATCAAGGAAGACGCATGACCACGTCCCGCCCCGCCGGACGGCCGGGGTCCCTGCGGCCGGGGAGCCGGGTGCGGTTGCGCCCCGGCCGCCGCAGCGACATCTTCGACCTGGCCCTGGCCGGCCGGCTGGCCGAGGTCGACGCCGTCGAGGAGGACTCCGAGGGGCAGACACATCTCGTCGTCACCCTGGTGGACGACGAGGGCCGGGATTTTCCCACCGGGCTGGGGCACCGTTTCTTCTTCGCACCGGAGGAGGTCGAACCGGTCGGCGGGTCCGCGGGCGGTTCGCGCGTCCTCGTCGCCGCCACCGGCGACTCCTTCGCCGCCGACGACGCCTTCGGCTCCGCGCTCCTGGCCGCCCTGGGCGAGCTCCCGCTGCCCGACGAGGTGCACCTCGTCGACTTCGGGATCCGTGGCGCCGATCTGACGCACCGCCTCCTGGCCGGCTACGGATCGGCGGTCGTGGTGGGCACGGCGTCGCTCGGCAGGCCGGCCGGCACCCTGGACCTCATCGAGTACGGCGGCGCCGCGGCGGCCGACGGGACTGCCGGCGCGGCGGAGTCGGCCGGGCCGTTCCGCCGGCTGGCCGCCGCCGAGCGCCTGGCCCGCGCCCGGCAGACGCCACTCCCCCGGCTCTTCGTCCTGACCTGTGAGCCTTCCCCGTCCCGGAACGGGCAGGCGGTGGAGGAGGCCGTGGAGCTGCTGGCGGATCTCCTCGGCAGCCTGTGCAGCGGACCGCTTCCCCCCAGGAATCCCGTCACCCACAGGAATCCCGTCACCCATAGGGAGAACACGCCATGAAGAACGGCATCTTCATTCCCGCGATCGCGGTGCGCATCACCGTCGGCGTCCTGGCCGCCGCCGCGCTGACCGCCCTCGCCTTCAGCGCGCCCGACGCGGTGCGCTACATCAAGATGGAAATGATGTGAGAGACCAGCCGAGGACGGTGCGCCGATGAGCGAGAAAACGGCAGAGGACCAGTACCTGCGTCACCTCAAGGAAACCCGCTCCCTGGAGCGGCTGATCGACACCGCCCTGGGTTCCCTCATCGCCTCGACCCACGCACCGGAACTCAGGAAACCGCTGGTGGCCCACCGTGAGGTGACCCGCCGGCACATCACCGCACTCGGGAGCCGGCTGCACGCGTACGACGAACAGCCGTCGACCGTGAAGGACCTGACCCTGCGGCTCGTCGGGACCGGCTATGCGCTGCTCGCCCGGACCCGGCGCGACCATGCCGGAAAGCACGCCCGCGACGCCTACACCCTCATCCATCTGCTGCTCGCGGGGTACGAGATGCTGCACCACCTCGCGGTGCGCAACGGTGACGAACAGACCGCGCGGCTGTTGGAGCAGCACATCGCCGAGGAGCGGGCGGCCGCCGCGCTGATCGACACCAAGTGGGACCTGGTGGCCGACCTTTCCCTGCGCCACGCCGGTGTCATGGCCGCGCCGCCGGTGAAGCCTCCCCACACCTACGCGAAGGAACGCTGACCGATGGGAACTGCCCCGGACGTCATCGAGGAACTCACCGCCGATCACCGCGCGGTACAGCGGCTGTTCGACCGCATCCGCGCCGCCGAACCGGGAAGTGCCGCCCGCAAGGCCCTCGTCGAGCAGGTGTCCGCGGCCCTGGTCCGGCACTCCGTCGCGGAGAAGGAGCACCTGTACCCGGCCGTACGGGACCATGTGGCTCACGGGCGGCGGTGGGCCGAGAAGGAGCTGTCCGACCACGGGCGCATCGAGGAGCTGCTGCACGACCTGGAGCGGCGGGAGCCCCAGGACGAGGACTTCACCGCCCTGGTCCTGGCCCTGTCGACCCGGGTGACCAGCCACATCCTCGACGAGGAACAACGGCTCTTCCCCCGGCTGCAGGCCACCTGCCCCGCGGACACCCGGCGGGAACTCGGCGAGAAGGTCCGGCGGGCGAGGAACAGCGCCCCGACCCACCCCCGGCCCAACGCACCGGACTCCGCCCTGGCCACCCGCGCGGTGAGCCCCGGCCTCGGCCTGCTGGACGGCGTACGGGACTTCTTCACCCGGCGGGGCCGTACCCGGCGCTCTTGACCGGGCGGCCCGAGAGTCATGACCGGCGGAGGGACGACCCATGCCGACCCAAGAGCCACCCCGCGACGGGGAGTCCTCCCCCGAAGGCCGGCAGCGGCCGGCCCCGCGTGCGCCGGCCCGGGCGGCCACTCTGGTGGGTGCGCTCTTCCTGTTGGTGGGGGTGCTGGGCTTTGTCCCGGGCGTCACGACGCACTACGACCAGATGTCCTTCGCCGATCCGCACGGCGCCGGCAGCCTGTTCGGGCTGTTCGCCGTTTCCATGCTGCACAACCTCGTCCATGTGGTCTTCGGGCTGCTCGGTCTGGCCGTCGGCCGGCGGGCGCCCCGGTACGCGAAGCCGTATCTGGTCGGCGGCGGATTCGTCTACCTGGCGCTGTGGGTGTACGGCCTGGCCATCCACCGGGCCACGCCCTGGAACTTCCTGACGCTGAACGGTCCGGACAACTGGCTCCATCTGCTGCTCGGTTTCGGCATGGTGGCCCTCGGTGTTCTTCTCGCGCCGCGGAACAAGCCCGGTCAGTGACCGGTGCCCGGACGGCGGCCATGTGCCGGAAAGCGACGCGCCAGGCGGGTGGCGGCGGCGCCCGGCCCGTTTGGCCGTGCCGTGGCGGTGTTACGGCTAGGCGGTGCGCTCGTGGTGTGCGTCGAGAAAGGGCTCGTGTGATGACCGAGCAGCATCCGGACCAACACGGTGGTGTGTCCGATCAGCCGGACCCGGCGGGCAGGTTCTCCGAGGCTGCGGGACGGTTGTCCGAGGAGGTGGCGACCCTGGTCCGGGCGGAGCTCGATCGGGCGAGGTACGAACTGACCGAAACGGCCCGCGAGACGGGCCTGGGCTCCCTGGCCCTGACCGCCGGTGGTGTCTGTGCCTTGCTGGCCCTGCTGTCGGCTCATGAGGCCGTGCTGCGCGCGGCGGAACGCCACTGGCCGCCGCCTCAGCGGGCCGCCACCGTCGTGGGGCTCGGCTACGCCTCGGGCGCCGCGGCGTTCGCCTCCTTCGGCTGCTGGAGGCTGCGGAAGGCCCGCGCCGCCTCGCGCGAGGCGCTGGCGCACATGGTCCCCGACCGGACGGCCGACTGAGCCCGTACGCCGGGGCGCGCCGGTGGCGGCCGTCGGCCCGGGCCCGGTTGGCTCCGCGCGGGACGGGTACCCGGGTCCGTGCTCGTCGGTGCGGCGCCGGGCCCAGGGAGGCACCCTAGGGGCGAAGAGGGAGTGGAGCATGCTGTTCCAGAAGCGGAAGGCCCGGCTTGCGGCGCAGACCCGCGAGGCGGCCGTCACCGGCTACAGCGCGCTGGACCGCCGGGCGCCGGTCTCGGAACTGGCGAAGGAGCTGCTGCGCAAGGCCTTCCCGGACCACTGGTCGTTCCTCCTGGGCGAAATCGCGCTGTACAGCCTCGTGGTGCTGGTGCTGACCGGGAGCTATCTGACGCTGTATTTCGAACCCAGCATGAGCCAGAGCACGTACCACGGTGCGTTCCACCCGCTGGACGGGCTCGTGGTGACGGACGCCTATGCGTCGACCCTGGACATCAGTTTCGATGTCCGGGGCGGGCTGCTGATCCGGCAGATGCACCACTGGGCGGCCCTGGTCTTCGTGGCCGCGCTGGGCGTCCACATGCTGCGGGTGTTCTTCACCGGGGCCTTCCGCCGTCCCCGTGAATTCAACTGGATGATCGGCGTGACGCTCTTCCTGCTCGCCCTGCTGGAGGGATTCGCCGGCTATTCCCTCCCCGACGACCTGCTGTCCGGGACGGGGCTGCGCACCGCCAACAGCATCGTGCTGTCCATTCCCGTCGTCGGGACGTATCTGAGCTATTTCCTGTGGGGCGGGTCGTTCCCCGGCCACATCCTGATCTCCCGGTTGTACACCGTGCATGTGCTGTTCGTGCCCGGGCTCCTGATCGCCCTGCTCGGTGCGCATCTGGTGATGGTCGTCTATCTGAAACACACTCAGTGGTCGGCCCGGGGGAAGACCAACCGGAACGCCGTCGGGCAGCCGATGTTCCCGCAGTTCACCGCCAAGTCGACCGGTCTGTTCCTGATGGTTTCCGGGGTGGTGGCCTGGCTGGGGGCGGTCGCCCAGATCAACCCGGTGTGGGACTACGGCCCTTACGTGGCGGACCAGGCGTCCACCGATGCCCAGCCGGACTGGTACGTGGGCTTCCTCGAAGGGGCGTTGCGGCTGATGCCCCCGTGGGAGACCAATGTGGCGGGGCACACCATCATGTGGAACGTCTTCCTCCCGGCGGTGGTGCTGCCCGGTGTGCTCTTCCTCGTGCTCTACCTGTACCCGTACTTCGAGAAGTGGGTCACGGGTGACCTGATGGAGCATCACCTCTGTGACCGGCCGCGCGACCGCCCCACCCGTACGGGCCTGGGGGTCGCCGCGATCGTCTTCTACGCCGTGTTGCTGGTGGCCGGCGGCAACGACGTGGTCGCCGCGGTCTTCGAGGTGTCGGTCGAGGCGCTGACCTGGATCTTCCGCATCGCGGTGATCGTCGGCCCGATCCTCGCGTTCCTGATCACCAAACGCTTCTGCCTGGCCCTGCAGGCCCATGACCGTGAGCTGCTGGAGGAGGGCGAGGAGACCGGTCGGATCAGCCAGAACGTCTACGGCGGGATCGGTGAGAGCCACCGTCCGCTCGGCACCGAGCAGCGGTACCGCCTGCTGGTGCGGGACGTTCCCGCGCCGCTGGAGCATCCGGGCGAGCGGGCACCGCGACGGCAGCGGCTGCGCGCCGCGCTGAGCGCCTGGTACTACCGCGACCGGGTCGACATGCCGGCCACCGCCGAGGAGCGCCTGCAGATTTCCGGAAGGACGATGGATCCGGTGGCCGGCGCGGGCCACGCGGGCGAGGAAGAAACCCCGTAGGAGGAACCGATGGCTGCCGACTCTCCCAGGGATGCCGCGGGGCTGCGCGTCGTGGTGGTCGGTGCGACCGGCAACGTGGGCACGAGCGTCGTACGGGCGCTCGGCGCCGAGCCCGCCGTCGAGTCGGTGCTGGGGCTGGCGCGGCGCAGGCCGCAGTGGTCCCCCGCGAAGACGACGTGGGCCGCCGTGGACGTCACCGACGACGACCTGACCGGGCACTTCGCCGGCGCCGATGCGGTGATCCACCTCGCCTGGCGGTTCCAGCCCACCCGCGACCCGGTCAGCACCTGGCGGAACAACGTACTGGGCAGCATCCGGGTCTTCCAGGCGGCGGCCGCGGCCGGTGTCGGAGCGCTGGTGTACGCCTCGTCGGTCGGCGCCTACTCGCCCGGCCCGAGGGACCGGCAGGTCGACGAGTCCTGGCCCACGCACGGCTGGCCCGATGCCGCCTACTGCCGCGAGAAGGCCTATCTGGAGCGTTTCCTCGACGGCTTCGCGTCCGCGCATCCCGGGGTCCGGGTCGTACGGCTGCGGCCGGGCTTCATTTTTCAGCGGGCCGCGGCCTGCGCGCAGAGCAGACTGTTCGCGGGCTTCACACCGCCGCGCGCCCTGGCCGCCAAGCGGCTCTTCCCCGTCGTGCCCGACCTGCCCGGTCTGCGGTTCCAGGTGCTGCACGCCGACGACGTCGCCGACGCCTACCGGCTGGCCGTACTGCGGCCGGTCTCCGGAGCGTTCAACCTGGCCGCCGGGCCGGTGGTCGACGCCGCGCTGCTGGGCGACCTCCTGGGAGCCCGCGTCGTGCGGCTGCCGGCCGGACCGCCGCGTGCGCTGCTGTCGGCTGCCTGGCATCTGCGCCTGCTACCGACCTCACCGCACCTCTTCGACGCCGTACTGCGGCTGCCCCTGATGGACACCGCCCGGGCCCGGCAGGAACTGGGCTGGACTCCCCGGTACAGCGCCCAGGAGGCCCTTGAGGACTTCCTGCGCGGCCTACGGGAACACGCCGGTCTGCCCACCGCGCCGCTACGGCCGCCCCGATGAGGCGAGGAACGCCCGGCGGGCCCGCTCGGTCAGCTCGCCCGCTCGGTCATCTCACCGCTCAGTCGTCGCGGCGGGCGAATTCGAAGACCATGCCGAAGACGGCGGACACGGTGACGCCGACCCCGATGAGGAGCAGCCACACCGCGTAGACCATGCCGAGCGCGAGCAGTGCCCCACCCAGCGCGACCACGATCGGATAGCCGCTGTGCGGCGGGAAGAAATCCAGCGGGCCGCTGCGCTCCTGGATCTCGGATTCCTGCCGGTCCTCCGGCCGTTCGCCCTTGCGGCGGTAGTTCATTGCGCAGAAGAACGAGATGACGACCGCCATGAAACAGGACACCGTGAGTGCGGCAATGCCGGCCGGTTCCCGGGCGAACCAGATGTACACCGCGTCGGTGAGCAGGAAGAAAATAGCCACCCCCGCGAAGAGATACGCCTCGGCTTTCATTTCTGCTCGTCTCCCAAGGTGTCCGGGGTCGGTTCGGACGTGCCGCGTTCACCCGGGGCGAGTTCGAGGTACTGGGGATGATGGAGGTCGAAGGCGGGCGAGTCGGAGCGGATCCGGGGAAGCGCCACGAAGTTGTGGCGGGGCGGTGGACAGGAAGTGGCCCATTCCAGCGACCGACCGAATCCCCACGGGTCGTCGGACTCCACCTTGGGCGCGTACTTCGCGGTTTTCCAGACGTTGTAGAGGAAGGGCAGGGTCGACAGGCCCAGCAGGAACGCACCGACCGAGGAGATGGTGTTCAGCAGGGTGAAGCCGTCGGCGGCGAGATAGTCGGCGTACCGGCGCGGCATGCCCATCTCGCCGAGCCAGTGGTGGACGAGGAAGGTGGTCTGGAAGCCGACGAACAACGTCCAGAAGTGGATCTTCCCCAGCCGTTCGTCGAGCATCCGGCCGGTCCACTTCGGCCACCAGAAATAGAAGCCGCCGAACATCGCGAAGACGATCGTGCCGAACAGCACATAATGCAGATGCGCGACGATGAAGTACGTATCGGTGACATGGAAATCCATGGGCGGTGAGGCGATCAGAACGCCGCTGAGCCCCCCGAGGAGAAAGGTCACCATGAATCCGACGGCCCAGAGCATCGGCGTCTCGAACGACAGGCTGCCCCGCCACATCGTCCCGATCCAGTTGAAGAACTTCACCCCGGTCGGTGCCGCGATCAGGAAGGACATCAGGGAGAAGAACGGCAGCAGCACCGCGCCCGTGGCGAACATGTGGTGCGCCCACACCGTGGCGGACAGCATGGTGATGGCGATCGTCGCGCCGACCATGCCGACGTATCCGAAGACCGGTTTGCGGCTGAAGACGGGCACGATCTCGGTCACCACGCCGAAGAACGGCAGCGCGACGATATAGACCTCGGGATGGCCGAAGAACCAGAAAAGGTGCTGCCACAGCAGCGCCCCGCCATTGGCCGCGTCATAGACGTGCGCACCCAGCCTGCGGTCGGCCAGCAGAGCCAGGAGTGCGGCGGTGAGCACGGGAAAGGCGAGCAGCGCCAGGATGGAGGTGAAGAGGATGTTCCACGTGAAGATCGGCATCCGGAACATCGTCATTCCGGGGGCGCGCAGCGTGATGATGGTGGCGATGAAATTGACCGAACCGAGGGTGGTGCTGAGACCGGCGACGACCAGGCCCGCCGCCCACAGGTCGCCGCCGGCACCCGGCGAGAACACTTCGCTGTTCAGCGGCGCGTAGGCGAACCATCCGAAGGGTGCCGCACCGCCCGGCACGACGAAACCCGACACCACCATCAGCCCGCCGAAGAGGAAGAGCCAGTACGTCAGGGCATTGAGTCGGGGAAAGGCGACATCGGGGGCGCCGATCTGCAGGGGCATGACGGCATTGGCGAATCCGGCGAACGTCGGGGTCGCGAAGAGCAGCATCATGACCGTGCCGTGAATGGTGAACAGCTGGTTGTACTGCTGATTGCTGACGATCTGCATGCCCGGTCGGGCCAGCTCCGCGCGCATCAGCATCGCCAGAATGCCGGCGAACAGGAAGAACCCGAAGGACGTAACGAGATACATATTGCCGATCACCTTGTGATCGGTGGTCGTCACGTACTTCCGGATCCTGCTGCCCGCCTTGACGCGCGGATTCTGGGAGGCGTCCAGCGGCTCCCGCCGCCGGTCGTGGTCCAGCTGCGACATCGCCCCTCCGAGAAACTGGCGGCCGGCGGCGGGTTCCGGCCCATCACCGCGCCTCACTGTGTAGCCGCAACCGTTGGCCGCCAAACCTGCTTTCGACCATCCAGACCCGCGCGCCGGGGCCCGTCGCAGGTCATCCCGATATCACGTCCGAATACCGCCAGCCCCGCTGCGGGGCACCTCGCAGACTTGCCTGTGGAGGAGGAACCCGGTGACGACGCCCTTCCACGAGGGCGCCACCCGGGCAGCCGCCTGAATGCCCAGTGCCTGAGCGACGCAAGCAAGCAAGCAAGCGACTCAGGCGATGCAAGCGACTCAAGCGACGCACCGTAACGAAGGACCCCACCATGCCCCGGGCCATGCCCCTCACCAAGACCGACGCCGCCCGACCGGACGGCAGCCTCACCGCACGGGTCGACGCCGCCAACTGGGACGCCCTCACCGACGAGCTCAACGAGTACGGCAGCGCGCTCACCGGACCGCTGCTCAGCCCCGGCCAGTGCCATGAGATCGCCGCCCTGTACGACGACGCCGAACGCTTCCGCACCACCGTCGACATGGCCCGCCACCGCTTCGGCTCCGGCCAGTACCGCTACTTCACCCACGACCTGCCGGACGCCGTCCGGAAACTGCGCGAGGCGTTCTACCCGCACCTGCTGCCGATCGCCCGCGACTGGGCCGGCAAGCTCGGGCGGAGCGCCCCGTGGCCGGACGACCTGGGACGGTGGCTGGCGATGTGCCACCGGGCCGGGCAGGCCAAGTCCGCCCAGATCCTGCTGCGTTACGGCGCGGGCGACTGGAACGCGCTGCACCGCGATGTGTTCGGCGAGATGGTCTTCCCGCTCCAGGTCGTCATCGGCCTCGACGCACCCGGTGTCGATTTCACCGGCGGCGAGTTCCTGATGACCGAACAGCGACCCCGCGCCCAGTCCCGCGGATCGTCCACCACGCTCCCCCAGGGCCACGCACTGGTCTTCACCACGCGCGACCGGCCGGTGGCCTCCCGCCGCGGCTGGTCCGTCGGACCCATGCGGCACGGCGTGAGCACGGTCCGCACCGGGGTGCGACGGACGCTCGGCCTCGTCTTCCACGACGCGTCATGAACGAGCCCGCCAGCGGCCCCCGGCCGGGTACGCAGGGTTTGCCCGCACCGCACACCGAGGCGGAGCTGGCCGCCCTGACCGGCCTGCTGACCGCGCACCGCTCGCGGATCCGGTCCCTCGCCGTCGGTCACGGCCGGGACGGGCATTCCCGCGCCGCCGCGCGGGCGTTCACCGCGGCCTGGCAGACACTCGGCAAGGACGTCCTCGCGGTCGTCGACTGGCCCGAGGAAGCGGCCTCGTGGCTGCGCCCCGCCCGGCGGCTGACCGCCCAGACCCCGGACGCCTGGGTGCTGGCCGGCGCACCGGCCGGCGTCGCCCACCTGGTCCGGCGCCTGCGCCGCTCCACCGACTGGGACCCCGCCCGCACCGTCGGCTTCGCCTCCCTCGGCACGCCCCGGCTGGTCGAACTCGCCGGTGCCGACACCGTCCACGGGCTGCGCGGCGCAGCGCGGGACGGCGGCACCTGGGAACTGCGCCGGGGCTGGACCACCCACTACGCGCCGGTGGCGATGGCCGAGCCCCAGCGGTGACCCACTCATAGCGGCCGGCCCGGCGGCCCCGTCCGGCGCCTGCGGGGTGTCAGTGTCTATGGGATCTCGGTGACGCTGGGGTGTCAGTGCCGGTGCCGTTGGAGTGTCAGTGGCATTGGAGTATCAGTGCCGTTGGGGTGTCAGTGGTCGACGTGGGTCAGGCAGAGCGTGGTGTCCCCGAGCCTGCCGCCCCTCTCCTCGTACTGGGTGAATTCAGCGGGGCACTCACCGCGCGGCCCCGGCGTGAACCGGATCTTGTAATCCGCCTTGGGATCGGTGCAGTTGACGGTGAAGAGCACCGGCTCGGCGTGCGTGCCCCGGTTCTCCAGGCAGTCCCCGACGCTCGCCTCACGGGCGGTCTTCTCCGGCTCCTTGCCGTCACTGAGCAGCCAGAACACCGTGCCGAGAGCCACCACGACGGCCAGCGCGATCACCGGCCTGAGCCACTGCCGGGGATTCGGCCCGGTCGGCACGAACACGGGAGCACCCGGCTGCGGCTGGACCTGCCCCCACTGCTGCTGGCCCCACTGCGGCGGCGCCGACTGGCCGTAGGGGGCCGCAGCGGGTGGCCCGTACGGGGCGGGCCCGCTCTGCCCGTAGGGGGCCGGTCCGGGCGGCGGACCATAGAGGTTCGGGCCGTTCTGGTCATGCGGGGACGGTCCGCCGGGAGGTGGCGGTGTGTACGCGGACAGAGTGTTCCCCCTCGCCGTTGGATGTTCGGTACGGCAGGCTACGCCCCGCCCGTTCGACGATTCGGAGAGGGGGGCTACCGCCCTCGTTCACGATCGAAGCACCCCATCTGCATGCCGTTCGCACGGCCTGCGACACCGTCGCCGTCGACTACGAGCGGCTGCCGCGCGACGCACGACCTCGGCGCACCGGCTTTCGGCATTGACCCGGTGAGGTGAGTCCCGTCGGTGCGGAACCGCCGTGCCCGCCTCCGCGTGATCACGAAGTATGGTCCGGAAGCTTGCAGCAGGGCGCCTCTTCGCCCACCTCGCAGCCGTCGCGTGCGTCGGCTGTGTGCTGACCGCCGTCCAGTTCCAGGCGGTGCTGATCGCGCTCTTCGCCGGCAGCACCGCGGCGCTCGTGGCCGTCCTGGTCGCCGGGCCGGTGCTGGGCATGACGTCGCTCGCCGCGCTCGCCACCTCCGTCCGCTCGTTCGTGCCGCTCACCCGCCGGGCGCGCGGACGGTGGGCCTGGGCGGCGGGCGTGTACGTCTGCGGCACAGCGGGGGCGGTGGCAGCCGTCGCGGCGAACCTGCGCGACGACGGCTTGCACAGCACCGTTCTGCTGTATCCCTGGGGCGGCCTCTGGTACACGCTGGGCGCCGCCTTCTTCCTCCCGGGCACCCGGACCCGGCCGGCCACGCTCGCCGCCGCGGCCCTCCTCGCGGCCGGCGGCTCGTACCTCGCCTGGGAGGCCGCCCAGCCGCCCACGCTCACCGAGTGGCTCACCGCCAACGATGTCGACCGCACCCTGCTGCGGGTCGGTGACCCCCCGTCCGGATACACGCTGGAAGACGTCGGAGCGAGCGAGAGCTCCTTCGGCGCGACCTACACGCGCCCCGGCGCCCCGGACCTGCACCTCTCCGTGGAGCGGATCGGGCACGACACCCGGCGTTCCGATGCGCGCGGCTGTCCCGTCCCGTTCGGCGAAACGATCCGCTGCTCGGACGACGGGGACGGCCGCCAACTGGTCATCCACGAGGGCGACTACAAGTGGCGGGAACTGCGGTTGCGCCGCAACGGGCTGGTCCACACGGTGACCGTTCAGGGCAGCGGCCGCCCCGGCCTGTCCGGGGCCCGGCACCTGCTGACGACCCTCAGGCCGGCGACCGATGCCGAGCTCACCCCGCTCCTCGACCGGCCGATGCGCGACTGACGCCGGTGCGATCTCGCACCGGTCCGGGACCGAGTCCGACTCGGAGTCGGAGTCGGAATCGGAGTCCGAGGCAGAGGCAGAGGCGGAGGCCAGGTCCCGGCCCGGCCCGGCCCGGCCCGACCGTCGAAAATGAGGAGCGTGCGGAAGCGGCTCCGCGGTACGGTCGCGAGGTGGATGAACTGGACGATAAGGACGGGTATTTCGGAGAGCAGGTCGCTGCCAGGTACGACGCGTCCTCGGGGGACATGTTCGCCCCGGACGTCGTGGCCGAGACGGTCGAGGTGCTGGCGGGGCTGGCCGGTGAAGGCCGGGCCCTTGAGCTGGGCATCGGAACGGGGCGGATCGCCCTGCCGCTGGCGCGCCGCGGGGTTCCGGTGCACGGTATCGACATGTCACGGGCGATGGTCGCGCGGCTGTGGGACAAGCCCGGCGCCGATGCGATCGACGTGACGATCGGCGACTTCGCGACGACGCGCGTACCAGGGACGTTCTCCCTCGCGTATCTCGTGTTCAACACGATCATGAATCTGACGACCCAGGCGGAGCAGGTGGCGTGCTTCCGCAACGCCGCGGCCCACCTCGCACCGGGTGGCTGCTTCGTCATCGAGGTCGGCGTCCCGGAGCTGAGAAGGCTGCCACCCGGCCAGAACGTCGTGCCCTTCAAGGTGAGCCCGACCAGCTGGGCCTTCGATCTCTACGACGTCGCCACCCAGGCCATGAGCTCGAACTACGTCGATGTCGTCGACGGCCGCGGGGAGTACCGGTCGATCCCGTTCCGGTACGTCTGGCCCTCGGAGCTCGATCTGATGGCTCAACTGGCGGGGCTGCGGCGGCGCGAGCGGTGGGACGGCTGGGGGAAGGGGCCCTTCACGAGCGAGAGCGACCGGCACGTCTCCGTATGGGAGAAGCCCGCCGACTGACCGCGCGTTCCCGCCGCGGAGCGCTACCTGTCCCTCGCCTCGGCCCCTTCCTGGTCGGTGTCTTCCGCCACTTTGGCCAGGTTGGCGAGCATGCGGCGGTGGCGCAGCTGGAGCAGCATGTCGACGCCGGCATTGTGCAGTCGTCCGCTCGGGCCGGTCAGCGGGTGCTCGTCGGCGATGACCACGGTGTGCTCGCCCCAGGGGCGCAGTTCCAGGGCGATGCGTGCGGTGCCGAGCCGTCCGCTGTCGATCTCCAGCTCAAGCCGTCGCGGTGGCTCGCTGCACCGGACGATGGTCTGGCCGTCGAGTTCCCACGGCCCCAGCCGGAACGTGTACGCAAGGGCGGAGCCGAGCCGCGGCCAGTTGCCGTCCTTCGGGCGCGAGTGGACCGTTCCCACCACCCAGTCCTGGTAGCGCGAGCCGTCCGCCAGGACGGCCCATACCGTGTCCCGCCGGGTCCTGATCAGCTGGTGCCGTAGTGCCATGTGCACGCCACCGCCTCACCGTGTGCCTTGGCGTTCAGCCTAGGGCGCTGCGCCGTGGTTGGCAGGTGCAGGGGATGCCCTCCCCCGGGCAGCACACGGTCGGTGAGCGTGCCGATGCGCTCTGCTCCCGCGGGCCGTGGCGGGTGTGAGTCCTGCGGCACGTGGTGGGTGCGAGCAGCAGGAGTCAGGTCAACGGGGGCCGCGAGCACAGCTGGGCATCCACAAGACGCCGCACTGCGGGACAAAACCTGTCAGGAAGCGGTCCGATTCGTAAATTCGCAGTTTCTTGCTTGTTGAACATCTGTCAATCGATCTCAACTCGTGGCAATCTTCGGTCGATTCACTCCTCCACCGGGCACCCCACCCCTCGGCTGCCCGGCCCCACCTCTTGGGCCGCGACCCCGTGGCCCTCACAAGGGAGACCGAGTTGAGACGGACTTCGTCCACCCCCCGCAAGAACACCCTGCGCGCTGCCGCCCTGGTCGCCTCCGCCGCGATGGTCGCGGTCGGCGTCCAGGCCGGATCGGCCAGTGCGCAGGCGGACCGCGCGACCGGCGCGTCGGCGGTCCAACTCTCCGCAGCGCAGCGGGTGTCCGCGCTGCAGGAGGCACAGAGCAGCGCTTCCACGATCGCCGCCAAGATCGGCCTTGGCGCGAAGGAGAAGCTCGTCGTCCGGGACGTCATCAAGGACGCGAACGGCACGGTGCACACCCGCTACGACCGCACCTACGCCGGCCTGCCCGTTCTGGGCGGTGACCTGGTGGTGCACCAGGCCAAGAACGGCACCCGCAGCGTCACCAAGGCGGCCAAGTCCCGGATATCCGTGGCCAGTACGACCGCCTCGCTCGCCCCCTCCGCCGCGAAGAAGAGCGCCCTCAGCGCTGCCGTGGCGAAGAAGGACACCGAGACCGGCACCTCCGGCACGCCGCGCAAGGTGATCTGGGCCGCCTCGGGCAAGCCGGTCCTCGCCTACGAGACCGTCGTCACCGGCACGCAGAAGGACGGCACCCCGAGCGCACTGCACGTCATCACGGACGCGGCCACCGGCAAGAAGCTGTTCGAGGACGAGGCGATCGAGACCGGTACCGGTACCAGCACCTACAGCGGCAAGGTCCCGCTGACCACCACGAAGAGCGGGTCGACGTACCAGCTCACCGATGGTGCCCGCGGCGGCCACAAGACGTACGACCTCAACCAGAAGACGTCCGGCACCGGGACGCTGTTCACCGACGCGGACGACGTGTGGGGCGGCGGCCGGCAGACCGCCGGTGTCGACGCCCACTACGGTGCGGCGGTCACCTGGGACTTCTACAAGAACACCTTCGGCCGCAACGGCATCCGCAACGACGGCAAGGGCGCGTACTCCCGCGTCCACTACGGCAACAGCTACGTCAACGCCTTCTGGGACGACGGCTGCTTCTGCATGACGTACGGCGACGGCAGCGGCAACAGCCACCCGCTGACCGCCCTCGACGTGGCCGCCCACGAGATGAGCCACGGTGTCACCGCGGCCACCGCCGGCCTCAACTACAGCGGTGAGTCCGGCGGTCTCAACGAGGCGACGTCCGACATCTTCGGCACCTCGGCCGAGTTCTACGCCAAGAACGCCACCGACCCGGGCGACTACCTCATCGGCGAGAAGATCGACATCAACGGTGACGGCACCCCGCTGCGCTACATGGACAAGCCCAGCAAGGACGGCGGCTCGGCGGACTACTGGTCGAGCACGGTCGGCAACAAGGACGTGCACTACTCGTCCGGCGTCGCCAACCACTTCTTCTACCTGCTCTCCGAGGGCAGCGGCGCCAAGACCATCAACGGCGTCAGCTACAACAGCCCCACCGTCGACGGCTCCAAGGTCACCGGCATCGGCCGGGACAAGGCCGAGAAGATCTGGTACAAGGCCCTCACCACGTACATGACCTCCACCACCAACTACAAGGCCGCGCGCACCGCGACCCTGAAGGCGGCCGGTGACCTGTACGGCACGACCAGCGCCGAGTACAAGGCAGTCGGCGCCGCCTGGGCGGGCGTGAACGTGAAGTAAGCCCCTGGCCGGCTCACGGCATCGGGCACCAGGCACCAGGGCGTCCCGGCACCGCGCGGACCTCGATGCACGGACATCGAGATCGGCGTCGGCGCCGGGACGCTTTTCGTCCGTGCGCGGCGAAGGCCGTCAGCGGCCGGCGGTATTGCGCGGATGACGGCGCGCCGACCGTTCGTTCCCGCGACGGTAGTTGCCCGTCCACCGCGCCATCACCAACTGGGCGTCCCCGGACGTCACTTCGCGCAGGAACCGCCCGGCCCGATCGCCGCGCAGCACCGCCGCCCGTCGCCCGTGGTGCCACACCACGACGCCGTCACCCTGCTCCTCGTACGTGAAACCCTGCGCCCTCGACACCGATTCCCCCCTTCGCCACCGTCCGGGAGAGTCGCCCCGGAACGGGCATCGCACGCCATCGTGACCTTCTCCCCCGGCCTCGCGCGAGCCGATTTCGTTCCGGATCCAGCCATCGTCAACCACGGGTTGACACCCTTCGCGCTGTCAACCTACGGTTGTCACATGACGAATCCAGGCGGACCCACCCATCCCGTACGCCTCGACGACCTGATCGAGGCCATCAAGAAGGCCCATCCGGACGCCCTCGACCAGCTCACCGACGCGGTGATCGCCGCTGACCACCTCGGCGACATCGCCGATCACCTCATCGGCCACTTCGTGGACCAGGCCCGGCGTTCCGGCGCCAGCTGGACGGACATCGGCAAGAGCATGGGCGTCACCCGCCAGGCCGCCCAGAAGCGGTTCGTGCCGAAGACGTCGGGCGATTCGGACCTCGACCCGAGCCAGGGCTTCAGCCGGTACACCACGCGGGCGAGGAGCGTCGTGGTGGCCTCCCAGAAGGAGGCCCATGCGGCGGGCAACGGTGAGATCGGCACCGTGCACCTCGTCCTCGGGCTGCTCGCCGAACCCGATGCGCTCGGGGGGAAGATGATCCTCGACCAGGGCGTGTCACTGGACGCCGTCCGGGAGGCGGCGACGGCGGCCCTGCCTCCGTCCGGTGGACCGGTCCCCGCGCTCATCCCGTTCGACGCCGAGGCGAAGAAGGTCCTCGAACTCACCTTCCGCGAGGCCCTGCGGCTGGGCCACAACTACATCGGCACCGAACACATCCTGCTGGCACTGCTGGAGCACGAGAACGGCTCGGGACTGCTCACCGACACGGGCCTCAGCAAGGCCGCGACGCAGGAGCGCGTGGAAGCCGCCCTGGCGGTGCTCAAGGGGGTGCAGGGAGCAGCGGCGGACGAGCAGGAGAAGGCGGACGGATAGCGGGATCCCGGCCTCGGCATCCTGACGAGGAAAAGCAGAGGCCGGCGCGGAAGCCGCCGGACGCCCACGCGAAGGCCGAGGGGCCCGGCCGGAAATCCGGCCGGGCCCCTCGGCTCCTGGTCGTTCAGGTGGAGGATCGAGTGCGGTCAGTGGCCGCCCTCGTCCACGACCGCGACCTCCTCGATGTTCTGCTCGATGGCCTCGGTCGAGACCGCGGTGCTGCGGGCCCAGTAGTAGATGCCCAGCGCGAACGCCGTGACGAGCACCATGTCCCACCACATCGGGATGTGCCCCTGGCCGCCGAAACCGCCCTGCCAGGCGATGAGGCCCATGCCGATCAGGTAGACCGGCAGCCACTGGGCGGCCTTCCAGTCCAGCCGGGGCGCGTTCGGCAGCTGCTTCTTCGTCGCGTACCAGGCGTAGCTGCCGAGCAGCACGTACCCGAGGATGATCGCCCAGCCGAGCCGCTGCAGGGTCTCCCAGCCGGCCCAGTAGATGATCAGGCTGGCCACGACGAAGGACAGCGGCGAGATGATGTTGCCGCCGGGCAGGCGGTACGGACGCTCGCGGTTCGGCAGGCGGTCACGGAAGACACCGAACGCGAGCGGGGCACCGGCGTACATCAGGACGCTCGCCGAGGTGATGAAGGAGACCAGCTCCTGCCAGCTCGGGAACGGCAGGAAGCAGATCACGCCGGTCAGGAAGGAGATGATCAGGCCGAACCACGGCACACCGCGCTTGTCGATGCGCTCGAACAGCCTGGGGGCGTAGCCGTTCTTGCTCAGGCCGTAGGAGATGCGCGAGGTGGAGGTGGTGTAGATGAGGCCGGTGCCGCCGGGGGACACGATGGCGTCCGCGTACAGGACCCAGCCGAGCCAGCCCAGGCCGATGACGGTGGCCAGACCGGCCCACGGGCCGCTGATGCCGACGTAGTCCAGCTTGGCCCAGCCGTGCGCGAAGGAGGCCAGCGGCAGCGCGCCGATGTAGACCACCTGCAGGAGGGTGTAGATGACGGCGCCGATCACGACCGAACCGATCGTGGCGCGCGGCAGGTCACGCTTGGGGTTGCGGCTCTCGCCGGCCAGCTGGATGGCCTGCTCGAAGCCGAGCAGCGCGAAGATGATGCCGCTGGTGCTGATGGCGCTGAGGACGCCCTTGGCGCCGAACGGTGCGAAGCCGTGCGAGGTGAAGTTGTGCGGGTGGAAGTTGGTCGCCGCGATGACGAAGATCGCCCCGAGGGGTACGGCGATCTTCCACCAGGTGGCGGCGCTGTTGGTGTGGGCGAGGACCTTCACACCGAGGAAGTTCACCGCGACGAAGATCGCCATCAGGATGACGGCCACGATGAAACCGCTGGTGGTGAGGGTGCCGTTGGCATGCAGGAAGCCCTGGGCCCAGGACCAGTGACCGGCGTACCCGATCATGGCCTCGACCTCGATGGGAGCCACGGTCGCGGCCTGGAGCCAGGAGAACCAGCCGAACGACATGCCGGCCAGGCCGCCGAAGGCGTAGTGCGGATACCGCGCCGTACCGCCGGCCACCGGGAAGAGTCCGCCGAGTTCGGCGTGCACCAGGGCCAGGAGCACGATCGCGACCGCGCCGATGGTCCAGGAGATGATCGCGGCCGGGCCGGCCACGACCACGGCCTTCTGGGCTCCGTACAGCCAACCGGAGCCGATGATCGAACCGACCGAGGCCCACATCAGGCCGATCAGTCCCACGTCCCTGCGGAGGGAGCCCGGATCGCGTGTCTTCAGGGGAGCGATCTGGTCAACGCTTGCCATAGGAGGCCTTTCAAGACAGGGCTGGCCGAAAAGTTGCCTCAGATTAGAGAGCATTCAGAGCCCTGCAAAGAGCCGTTGACTGAATAGTTACATTCGGCGGAAATGCGTGCCCGATACAGAGATTTAGCGTCAGGCCATTCGGGCGGCACGGGGCGCCCAGTTGAGCCTCACAGCGCCCGCGGCACACCGGAGAGCTACCGGCCGATTACTCATACGGGCCGGAAATTCTAGAATTCGAGTTGGCGAAAATTTGAACATTCACGGCGGATAAATTGGCCTGGCAGGTATTGCTCAGAGTCGGCGTTCGGGGTAGTTGCGGCGGGATGGGAGTGGGGAGCCACCCCCTCGGTGGATACGACCCGGACGGGCGGTCCTGCCGGCCCTTGCGCTCATCACCGCAAGCGATCACGACATGCCGCCCGGCGGAATACCGAACCCCAACGCCCTTACGATTTCGGCAAGTTGCTGCACGCCGCACCCACAGCCCCACGGAAAGGCCGCACCGACTTCACCTCAGGCCGCCGCACAGACGCTTCCCATGACCGGACGGGGCTGCCCGTCCTGAGGCTGGATGCCGCCATGAGCCACAGTTTGTCCGCTTTAGGTATTGCCCAGGGGACTCGTACACCTCAGTGTCGATTCGGTCAGCCGTTGATCACGTCCCGGGAGGGCGGCGATCAGCAGCCACGGTGCCCAGCGCTCCCCCACCGGCACGCCGACGGCACCCCTGAAGCAGGGGACGCATCCGGGCCGCCCGCACCGCTGACATCAAGCGCTCACATCCAGCCAAGGCAAGGTCTCACGATGACTGAACCCGATACCGCCCTGCGCAGCACCGCAGCCATACGCAGCCAACTGGACCGCTTCATTCAAACCCGGGAGTTCAGCTGCCTGGGTGCCCGTGCCGCACTGAAACGCGACACCATCACACACCGGCACTACCGAAGAATGGGCGACGAAAGGTCGGCCCGGGAGAATTACCGCGACCTCCTTGAATATGTGGAGACCGTGCGGCCGCTGCTGTCGGACCGGAGCTTCCGTACGTTCGTCGCGACGTTCGACGAGCCGGGGACCGTGGACGAGCTCACCTACGAGGGGCTCATATGGCGGCACCTCCAGCTCATGCATGACCTCGACAGCCGCACCTTCGGGCTGGACAAGGGCGCCTCGTCCGATCCCCGCACCCCGAACTTCGGATTTCACACGGGCGGCCACGCGTTCTTCGTCGTGGGAATGCACCCGGGCGCGTCCAGGGCGAGCCGTCGCTTCTCGACGGCGGCGATCGCTTTCAACTCCCTGGCGCAGTTCATGCTTCTCGGTGAGAAGTTCTACTCGATGCAGGGCGCCATTCGCCGGCGCGAGACCACGAACAACGGTTCCGTCAATCCGAGCTTCACCGAGTATGAATACGAGCAGCCCGCACGGCACTTCTCCGGTCGGTTCACGGAGCAGGACTGGACGTGTCCGTACACCTCGCGGCACGCACCGGCGACCGAGGACTTCACCGAGGGACTGCTGCAGCACGGGGCCCAGCACGGCGCCCCGCGCGGCCGATGAGCCAGGAGGGCCGGCCGGCACTCCGCACCACGGTCCGGCGTCGGCGCGTAGAGTCCCGGCCGGTAAGAGATCTTGAAAGCCGCACGTCAGAGAGCGGGGATCACACCATGTTGAGTACCTTCACCGACCTGTCCACCCCACTGGTGGCCGACGCATGCGTCCGCCATGGCGTACCGCTGCGTCCGGCACCGGCCGGTATCGCCCCCGTCGTCCCCGGTCAGCGGGTCGCCGGCCGCGCGTTGCCGGTGCGGCATTACGGCAGTGTGGACGTGTTCCTGGAGGCCTTCGCCCAGGCCGAAGCGGGCGACGTACTGGTCATCGACAACGGCGGGCGGACGGACGAAGCGTGTATCGGGGACCTGACGGTCCTGGAGGCCGAAGCGGCGGGGGTGGCGGGGCTGGTGGTGTGGGGCCTGCACCGCGACACACCGGAGTTGGTGGACATCGGCCGCCCGGTGTTCAGCTACGGCGCCTGTCCCCCCGGCCCGGTACGGCTCGACGAGCAGGAGTCCGAGGCGCTCACGACGGCACGGTTCGGGGAGCACCTGGTCGGCCGCGACGACCTGGTCTTCGGTGATGACGACGGTGTGCTGTTCCTCGCCGCCGAACACGCCGACGAGGTGCTCGCCACCGCACACGAGATCCGGCGGACCGAACGCGAACAGGCCCGCAAGATCCGCGCCGGTCAGACCCTGCGCCACCAAACGGCCTTCGACGACTACCTGGCCCGCCGCGCCGCCGATCCCGCCTACACCTTCCGGCAGCACCTCCGCCGCATCGGCGGTGCCATCGAGGAGTGATCGAGGAGCGGGAGGAGGCTCTGCCCTGCCCCCTGTGCGAAGGTGTGGTTCATGGTCATGACACCGGACGGACGCACCGTACCGCCACCGCTCGCCGATGAACGCGCCACGTTGGAGGCCTGGTTGGACTTCCACCGCGCCACGCTCCCCCTCAAGTGCGAGGGGCTTGACGATCGGCAACTGCGGGCGGCCTCGGTGCCGCCGTCACCGATGACGCTGCTGGGCCTGGTGCAGCACATGGCGGAGGTGGAACGCAATTGGTTCCAGCGGGTGTTCGCCGGCCAGGAGGTGCCCGCGGTCTTCGCCGATGACCACGGCCAGGGAGCGGGCGACGGCTTTGCCCTCCTTCCCGGGCGCGGGATCGACGAGGCGCTGGCGGCCTGGCGGGCGGAAGTCGCCCGGAGCCGCGAGCTGCTCGCGGGCCGTTCCCTGGACGACTCCGGCCGGCTCTCGGAACAAGAGGCCGGCCATGTCGGCGGCCAGGACGTGTCGTTGCGCTGGATCCTGGTCCACATGATCGAGGAGTACGCGCGCCACAACGGCCATGCGGACCTGCTCCGGGAGCGCATCGACGGCGTCACGGGGGCGTGAGCGGCAGCGGGACCCGACTCCACGGCCCCGCACCAAAGAGTGCGGGCGGGGCGGCCGACAAGCGGCCGCCCCGCACCTGTGTCCCCGGCTTCACCTCGGCGAGTCACCTCGCGCGGCCGGGGACCTCACCTCGGCGTGTTACTTCACGTCGACGTAGTCGCTCGTGGACGTGGCCACCGACGACGTCGGCGTGCCGGCGAAGACGTAGCGCCAGTAGCCGTCGGCCGACGCCTTCACGGTCGTCTTCAGGTTGCCGCGGCTGTCCGACGTCACGGTCTTGACGGTGCTGTAGCTGCTGGCGCCCTGCTTGCGGAACTGCAGCTGCACGGACTGGTTGCCGTACCCGCCGTACGTGTCGGTGTCCCAGTTCGCCCGGGTCAGGGCGCCGGTGACGGTGAGGGTCGCACCCGCCTTCACCGGCTCGGGCCCGGCGTTCGTGGTCAGCTTGGAGGCACGCTTCACCCAGCCGGACTTGTAGGTGTCCTTGATGGTGTAGTCGCCGTCCTTGCCCACCGCGGCCGCGTAGACGTGCCACCTGCCGGCGAGGAGGTTGCCGTAGATCGTGGAGGCGGGGTCGGCGACCAGGGTGACCGAGCAGGTGGAGGTCGTGGCGTTGACCTGCTTGCAGCTGCCGTGGTCGGTGCCCGGGGTCATGGCACCGTCCACACCGGTCTTGGAATCCAGGTCGGTGCCGTGCCACAGGAAGGCGTAGCCGTCGTAGATGCCGGCCGGGTCGGTGGCGGTGACGGAGACGGTGTACGTCTTCTTCAGGCTGGTGCCGACCACGATGTCCTTGCCACCGTTGACGGTGACGTTCGTGATCTTGGTGTCTCCCTGAGCGTCGTCCGCCCCTGCTACGGCGGGGGACTGGGCGGCGAACGTCGAGAGCTGCGCCTTGGCGGCGCCTGCGCCCGGGGCGTCCGCGGCCTGTGCGGCCGGGATCGCGAGGGCGGATATGGCCAGGGCGCCGGACAGTGCGGCGGCAGTGGCACGAATGCGCATGTGTTCCTCGAATGAGAAAGGGGAACCGCCGGCGTGGAAGACGCCCGGCGGGACCCGGATCGGTCGTGGAGTCCACTGACTCCGATCACGAGACCCACGAAGGATGTGAAGGGTTGTGCGTTCACCTGGAGTTCTTGTGTCCGCATGTCCACGGCGCTCGCGGGCACGCGCCCTCCCATGGGACTTCTGAAGCAGATGGAACAGGTAGTGGAGGACTGCGAGAGCGCGCTGATCGCCAAGATCACCGGGAACGATCCCGTCGAACTGTGCGACGACCTGCGGCGTGAATGCGACGACCACGCGATCGTCTGCAGCCAGCACCGCGTCCTCGTGCCCAATGAGTACACGGTCGAACTCGCACCCGAGGTCCATGACGAACTGGCCGCGCAGGGCGGCCAGATAGGCCAGCGACTCACTGACGTCCTGGCGCAGCACGCCGCACAACACGACTACGAGTGGGCCGGCCCGCTCGCCGTCCACGTCACCGCGGCGCCCGTGCCGAACGGCCGCTACCGCATCACCAGTTCGGCGCGCACCCACATCCCCGCGGGTGCCCTCGGCCCACGGACAGGCTGACCCCGCGCGGACACCTCCCCCTCCCCCCCGGGCGCCCGTCCTTCGCGCCCGGCAGCTTTACGCCGACACCTGCGCCGATGTCACGCTTTGCCGGGATCCGGCCACGTACGCCGTCGCCGTCGCGCACCGTTTCGCGCCGAAGGACGGGTTTCGCCACCCCTCACGCACGCCCTGATGACGACGCAACCGTCGGAGCAAACCTCCCTCCCGGGCAAGGAAACCAGCGGGCCGCCCCCGCCCCCGTAGCGGCCGCCCTCTATCCTCTCCCGTCCGGCACCGCATACTGACGACCGAGTACTGGCCGGAAATTCTCCGCATTCGGCCGAACCGGCCGGCATGCCGTACGGACGGCCTTCGGACAGGCCGAACGACCCCTTGCCGTAAAGCCCCTACTCTGGGAATGCAATTCCCTTGAAAGGGAAACCGCTCGGCCTATTCGACGTCCGGAACTCGGCTTCCGGGCGGGCAGCGGACAGCCATAGGTTCCTTTCCGAGGCACATGCCTTGGGAAAGTGCACAACCAACCTTTTCGCGTGGCGCGCACAGCGTCACCAGGTCAGGAGGAGCCCGTGGCAAGTCGCAAGGCCATCGCCGCCGTTCTGTCCGCATCCGCCCTGCTGAGCGTGGGTCTGTTGGCCACCGGCAGCGCCCAGGCGGCGACCGTCCCGACGATCCGGCCGGACGTGCGGTACACGTTCCAGAACGTCGGCAGCGACCGCAACCTCGACGCCTTCGGAAACGACACCCTCAAGTCCTGGACTCCCGACATCTCCGGAACTCAGGACTTCTTCTTGAAGTCCGGAAGGTTCCAGGGTTACCAGCTGGAAAGCGCCATCCACCCCGGCCGGTGCGTCACGGCCAAGGCCATCGGGCAGCAGATCGCACTGGAGGACTGCAATTCCGGAATCCAGGCGCAGTACTGGGACTACGCGAACAGAGACGAGGGCTCGGCCCTCATCAGCCGTAAGTTCGCGAGGGGTTGCATCGCCGATGCCGGAAATCGCAGCGCGGTAGCCCTCGCACCGTGCACCGGGTCCGACGACCAGCGGTGGATCCCCTTGATCGGCTGAGCCCGCGGCACCATCTCAACCTGGCGGGGCGGCGGATCCGGCAGCCTTCCCGCTCCGCCAGGCGTTCAGCGCCATGCCGGCGGCCATCCGCGGGTACAGGTCGGTGTCCGCATCGAGGTCCAGGCGATCCGCCAACTCCGCCGACAGGTCGTCGCGCCACTGAGCCTGACGCTCCAGAAAGCGCGCGTAGAGGGCGGGCGGCCTGCGCCGACCCTCGCCCCCCGTACCTCGAAGCCGGCCGCCGCCCGCAGGATACGGGCGACGGCCGGCGTCACATGATGAACAGGACAAGCGAGGAGCGAGCAGCCGCGAGCGGCGGATCAGACCTTGCTGAAGCACAACGTGTAGCTGGCGGTGTGCCGGCCCACGTACTCGATGCCGTAGTCCCACTTCGGCCCGCACTTCTGGGCGGGCCCGTCCAGCCGCTCGCCCAACTTGTACTCGGCATCGGCGGAACCGCAGTCGACGATCAGCGTCACCGGCTCGCCCTGGGGGTCCTTGATCTTGACGCAGTCGCCGATCTTGGGGTTGTACTTCTTGTCCGCCGCCTCGCGCCGGGCAACCCGATCGGCCTCCTCCTTGGCCTTACCGCCGTGGGGATTGGTGTTGTAGTCCCACACGTACCAGGCCCCGCCGCCGAAGATGGCCAGAATGACAACGGCGGTGATGAGCCCCCGCAATGGACTGCGCTGCGGCGGCCGCTGGGGACCGCCGGGGGGCTGCGGGTGTCCGTAGGGCTGCTGTCCGTACGGCTGCTGTCCGTAGGGCTGCTGGACCGGCTGCGCATAGCCGTACTGCTGGTGCGGCGGCTGGTTCTGGTACGGCGGCGGTGCGGACATTCCGGGGTCCCCCATGGTGGACTGCTCGACTGAGGCTGAAGATCAACGGGATGTTGACCGGGGCAGGCTACCTGCCGCGACCTGCACGGCGGGCATCAGTCCCCCTCCGGATGAGCCTTCTGCCGCTCTGGGCCATATGGGCGGTCGGCCCGGCACATACGGGTTGTCGGTCCACCGCAACTCCCCCTATGCGGTGGTGCGGTCCGGCGCACCGTCATGGACGGTGACGAACGGTCCGTGTGCTGTGGTGCCGTCGGGCAGCTTCCAGCCAGCGGTGACGTGCCCAATCACCTCCGGTTCGGAGGGAGTTGAATCGTCCTCACGGTGCGGCTGGAGTACGCGATGGATGGCGAGGGTGAGGCGCCCGCCGGGCTCCACGGCCACGAGGGCGTCGGTGCCGCGCGGTCCGTTGAGCACGTCCACGAGGGTGAGCGCGGCCGACCCGCCGCCGCTGACGCTCGCCTCCAGGGCGGCGGCGGTGAACGATGCGGTGACGGACGGGTCGACGGCGTCGCTCGCATTCTGGTCCTGGGCCTGCGCCTTGCCGGCGATGAGGGCGAAGAGTTGGGCGATCAGGACCGGGTCGTGAGTGCCGTCGTAGATCCAGCGGCGTCCCAGCACCCCGTGCTCCGTGTTCCCGACGAGCGCGTGCGCACTGCCCTCCAGCGGGGCGCCCCGGTAACTGAGCGGTACGTGGTACGTGACCGGCCGGTCGCCGGATGCATCGGTGAGGGCCATGAATTCGAGGCCGACCTCACCGTCCGGATCGTCGAGCCGGAATCCCCCGGCCTTGGTGAGGTCCGGCGCGCTCCCGGTGCCGAGGTACCAGGGCTGCGTGGGCAGCCATGAGGTGAGCAGCTCCAGTTTGCCGGGCTTGAGTGTGGTGTGGTGGACGACGGCCATGGTGCCTCGGTCCCTTCTCGGACTTCCCCAGGGTTTCCCCCTGTTGCGGCCATCTTGCCAAGACGGAAAGCCCGCTGTCGGAGGCACCGGAGAGAGGGCGTTACTACGATGTGGGGGCGGTGGGTCGTTCGTTCGGGGTGAGGTTGAGGGCGACGAGGGGGCTGGGGCGGATGGAATCGGTGCGGGGGACCGACGGTCGTGCTGCGGGCGGGCAGGGCGTGGGGGCCGGGGCCGGCGGGGGTGGCCGGGGCGGGGTCCCGGTGCGGGAGGTGGTCCGGGAGGTCGTCGGTGAGGTTGCGCCGGACGAAGTCGTCCTGGTCGAAGGGCTGTTGAGGATCGACGACGAGCGGGCCGTGGCGCGGCTGAGGGGGCGGGGACGGGCCCGGGAACCTCTCGGGTTCGGGGTGCAGGAGCTCATGGCGCTGGTGACGCCGGTGGTGTGGCTGGCGTTGGACGAGGCGGCGCGGAAGGTGGCGGGCGCGGCCGTCGAGAACGTGGGCCGCCGGTCGAAGGCGTGGCTGCGCAGGGTGGCGCGCCGGCCCGCGGCGGTCAGGGTCGTTCCCCCGCTGACGGCGGAGCAGTTGGAGTCGGTACGACAGCGGGTCCTGGAGCTGGGGGCGGAGAGCGGGCTGGCGTCGGAGACGGCGACCGCGCTGGCCGAGCGGGTGGTGGCGCGGCTGGTGCTGCCGCCGCCGCAAGGGCAGTTGGCGCAGGACGGCGGGGACGGCAGGGACGGCGGGTCCGGGGGGCCGGGGGGTTCTGGGGATCGTTCGCCGCGTTGTGGCGGACGCATCCCTCCTGGGACCGGCGGGTGGCGTCGCTCAGCGATCCGCGGGAGCTGTTCGCGCCCCACGCCGGCACCCTCTTCGTCGCCGGTGCCACGTCGACGATCGTCGGCGACCAGCTGACGGACCTGTTGCCGGGCGTGCGACAGGGGTGGGTGCTCGGGCCGCTGACGGCCCTGCTCGCGGGCCTGATCGCGGCGATTCCGGGCGTGGCATTGTGGCGCGGTGTGGCGCGGGCGGTGCTGACCGGCGGGCGGGTGCCGTCGGGGCTGCGTGCGGGGTGGTGGCTCGGAGTGGGGCTCGTCGTCGGCGAGTTGCTGATGAGCACGACGTCCGGGAGCACGCGGTGGCTGCCGCGGCATCCGGAGGCGTTCGTCCTGCTCATCGTGATGGGCGTGGACATCCTGTGCTGGACGGCGCAGTACGCGGAGCTGTCGGTGCGGTCGTGGCGGGGACGCACGCTGCGTCCGGCGATGCTGCTAGGGCTGGCGGCGACCTGGGCGGTGTTCGCCCTGTGGTACGCCTGGTGGCAGTCCGACGGCCATGTGCTGACCATGGGGTGGGCGTACTCCGGGACCGGTATCCGGGAAGCGCTGGAGCACGAAGCAGCTGGTGCCCCGTGAGGCGATCCCGGCCGCCTCGCCCCAGGTCCTCGGTGCGCAGACGGACGCCTGGCTCCGGCTGGGCGGAAGGAACCTCACCGGGCGCTTCGGGGCCGAGGTGCTGGGGATCGTCACGGTGCTGCAGGACAAGTCGGCGCTCACCGACCGCGGTTTCGCCGCCCGCCGGATCCGTCCGCACTGCATCGCCGTCGAGCAGGTCGTGACGGAAGCCGGGCGCTACTTTCCGCTGCCGGACCCGCGGGCCCAACAGCGGTGGGCGCAGTTGCAGCGGCGGGGCGGGCAGGCGGGCGCCGGCTGCCGGCGGGCGATCGCCGAGGGCCGGTTCCGGGTGTTCACGAAGGCCATGCGGGACTTCCTGGACATCGGCGAGGCCACCACGGAACTGCTCGGCCTCATCGCGGCGCAAGCCGCCCCCGGGAGGCCACCGGCAGCCGGCGGGCCGGCTCAGCCCTCCAGCGGCACGCCGAACCGTACGGCGGGAGCGGCCGGAGCCCCGTAGTAGGCCGAGCCGGTGCCGGTCAGGCCGGCCGGGCTGCCGGGCAGGCGCCAGACCATGCCGGTGCCGTTCTCGCCGTCGGCGGTCACGGCGAGGTCCGCCCGGGTGTCGTGGTCGGTGTCGGTGAGCAGCAGGGCCGCGCCGAAGCGGTCGCCGGACTCGGCGGCGCCGGGAACTCCGGGGCTGTCCTGGGTGTACATCTGCGCCCCGGCCGTCGTGAGTCCGTCGGGTGAGCCGCGCAGTACGGTCACCGCGCCGGCCGATTTCACGGCCACCGTGCCCGAACCGAGCGTCTCCCCGGGGGCACCGATCACGAGGTCGCCGATGCGGTCGCCGTCCACGTCACCGATGGCGAGCGCCCCGCCGAAGGCGTCCTCGGGCTCGGACGTGCCGGGGACGCCCTCGGTGTCCTGGTCGACGGAGAGCGTCGGGCGCCCGGTGCCGGGGCCGGCTGCCGCCCCGTAGACGACGGTCGCCCGGCCGCCCACACCGCCACTGCTGCTGTCCTCGCCCCGGCTGCCGACCGCGAGATCGGCCCGTCCGTCGCCGTCGAGGTCGCCCGCGGTGAAGGCCTTGCGGCCGGCGAGGTGTGCGCCGTCCGGCAGGCCGGGCACCACCTTTCCGGCTGCCAGCCCGTCCGACGCCCCGGCGAACCACCAGATGCCGGAGGAGGTGTCCGCGTCGTTCTCGGGCTGGGGATTCGCCTCGGCGAGCAGATCGGCGCGGCCGTCGCCGTCCATGTCGGCGGACCGTACGGCGTCGATCCACTCGCTCCCTTCGGGGAGCCGGTGCACGGTGACGCCACCGTTCGCACCGGTGCGGGTGAACGGGCCCTTGAGCAGCCGCACTCCGCCCTCGTGGCCGACGGCCAGGTCCGGGTGGCCGTCACCGGTGAAGTCCGCGGCGGCGAGGGTCGCGCCGACCGCGCTGTACGGGCCCTCGGGGTCCGACGCGCCGGTCGGCAGGGGCGTACCGCCGGACAGGCCGGACGGTCCGCCCCACAGGATCGTCACCGAACCGGCCTCCCAGGGGCCGGTGCCGACCACCTCGTGCGGGATGCCGACCGCGAGGTCGCTGAAGCCGTCGGCGTCGAAGTCCGCCGCGGCCAGGGCCCGGCCGAAGCCGTCCCCGTCCTCGTTGTGGCCCGGTACGCCCGGCGACTCCTGGTCGAGGACGGCTCGTGCAGAGCCGAGGCCGCCGGCCGCGCCGTAGAGCACGGTGATCCGGCCCGCCCCGCCGTCCGAGGCGGCCACCACGTCGCCGTGGCCATCACCGTTGAAGTCACCGCGGAGGCCGGGCGTGGCGGCGGTGGCCGGGCCGGCGTCCAGGGAAACCAGGCCGGCCGCGAGCAGTACCGAGCAGGCCGCCGAGGCGAGCGTGGACATCCTGCGTCCGGCGGGACGGACGGCGTGGGCCGGGCTCGGGCTGTTCCCGGGGGGCACCGTCGGCCCCGCCTCCCTCGACGTCCTGGTCGCTCCGCCGATGTGCTGCACGCTGGGCATGGCAGGTCCGTTCTCTGCGCCGGGAGCCCGTGGTCCGGCGGGTTCCCGAGGTGTCTTTGCCCAGGGAGACAGTTCAGCCCCCGGAGGGGTTGTGGTGATCGTGGAACCGGACCGACGGCGGCGCCAGGCGTCATAAAGTGTGAGTTTCGCGACCGCGGTTGCCATCGGGCCGCGCTGTCGTTGAGAACGGCATGACCAAAATGAACCGTACGTTCGCCGCCCTGCTGCTGGCTGCCGGGGCCTCGGCCGCCGTCCATCCTGCCGCGAACGCCTCGCAGACGGACCGTCCGCTGCTGTTCAGCGTGGACGAGGAATTGGCCAAGCTGAATCAGCTGGGGCCCAACGGGAAAGTGGCCCGGGCGGCGACCTCCCTCACGTCGGTGTTCCAGCTGCTCACCCCGGTCAGCCGGGTGCTGAACAAGGGGCAGTAGTGGGCACGGCCCCCTCGTCCGAGGTCAGACGACGTGATCGGCGACGGAATAGATGAGGTAGGCCGAATACGCGATGAGCACCAGGCCCCAGAAATAGGCACTGGGCTGTTCGTGCCGGATGTTCCACATCTTCTTCAGGCAGCCGACGGTGGCCAGAATGCCGAGAAGTCCGACGGCCGCGGAAATCCAGAAGATGACCGGGCGGTCGGCGGCGAAGCCGGTACCGATGTTCGCCACGATGAACAGCAGTACGGGCCAGGTGTGGTTCAACGGCGATTCGTCGGTTCCGGAAGCCTGCTGTGTTTCGTGCGCCATGGTTGCTCCTCGGTTACGTGGGCGGGCGGGCGGTGCCGGCGTCCGGGGGTCGGCGGCGAGTGTGGGAAAGGCCCGCCGAGGGTGTGTCCGGCGACCAGTGGCCTTCCGCTAACTCGCTGCCATGGAACGGGAATTGGTGGATATACGGCGTGCGCCCCGGGTCGCCGGAGCGTACCAGGGGCGCACGTCGTTCAGCCTGGGATTCCGCTAGCGGCGGGAATTCACAGGATGATGTCGATCAGCCACTCGATGGCGACCTTCGTGGAGATGATGCCGCCCAGCGTCAGCGTCTTGCGGATCCACTTCGGAAGCTTGTTCCACTGCTTGGTGAAGTAGCCCTTGCCCTTCTTCGCCCAAGAGATGAGCTTCTTCTGCCAGCTCTTCGGCAGGCGCTTGAAGGCGGCCTTCAGGGCCTTCTTCCTCAGCTTGTCGATGATGCCGTGCGGCTTGACCTGGCTCGCGCCGGTCTGCGCGGCGGTGCTGGCGCCACCGGTCTTGGCCGCGGCGTCCGCGAGCTGCTGCGACAGGTTCGCCGGCAGGACGGTGCGGGCCTGGTCGACGGTGAGGGTCTGCACGGCGGCGGTGCGGGCCGGGGCCTCGGTGGCGGCGGACGCGGCCGGCGCGGCGACGCCGAGGGCCACGGCGGCGGTCAGGGCTGCTGCGGTTATTCGCATCTTGTTGCGCATGAAGACTCCTCAAATCAACGGTGCGGTACGGCCGTACCCGCAGGTGGTCCGGAAGCGGCCTTACCTGGACCGGAAGTTCCGATCGACTGGTGAAGAGTTTTGCGAGTGCGCGGTCTTCTGGGTATTGAATCTTTGGGCAGTTGAACGGGTGGGCAATGCCCTTCGGGACAATGTCTTGCCGCGGGAATTCACCCGGCCTCGGGCGGCATTCGGCGCCGTACCGTAATAACCCGCCGGACAGGGCAATTCGCCCGTTTCTTCGTCTTCCGGATCGGGCGCGCCGACCGGCCGCGGCCCCGGAAAGCCGCCATGGGATGCTGAGTCGTCCCTGCTCAGGACGAGAATCGGGAGTGTAGGGCGGCGTGATGTCAGCGATACGACGGGCTGTGACCGGTACCTGGGACCGCTTCGCGGCCTCCGATCCCGGACTGCTGCGGTTGATGGCGGGGCTGCGGACGGTGGGGGCGATCCTGGTCACGCTCGTCGTCCTGGCGCTGCTCCACACCGGCGTCACCCTGATGGTCGCGGGCGCGATGACGGCGATGGTCGCGACCTTCGCCATCCGGGAGAAGGAGGTCCGCGGCCAGGCGATCACGCTGGCGCTGGGCCTGCCCGTCGCGCTCGCCGCGATGACCCTCGGAGCGCTGCTGCACGCCGACGTCATCGCCGGCGACCTGGCCTTCCTGGCGCTGATCTTCGGTGCCGTGTACTCCCGCCGGTTCGGTGACCGCGGCACGGCGCTCGGACTGATCGGGTTCCAGGTCTACTTCGTGTCGCTGTTCGTGCGGGCCACCGTGCCGGCACTGCCCCAGGTGGCGCTGACCCTGGCCGTCGCCTTCGCGTGCAGCGCGGTCGTACGGTTCACCGTCGTCCCGGAGACCCCGCAGCGCACCCTCGGCCGGTTGCGCGCCGCCTTCCGGGCGCGACTGGCGCAGTTGGTGGCCACGCACCTCGCCCTCATGGACGCGGAGCCCGGGCAGTTGGACGACGTCCTCGACGATCTGCGCCGGGACACCGCGCGGCTGCACGAGGCGGCGCTGATGATCCAGGGCCGCCTGGAGGAGGGCACCCCCAACGAGACCACGGCCGGGCTGCTTCAGCGCCGGGTCGCGGACGCCGAGATCGCCGCCGAACGGCTCGGGATGCTGCTGCTCAACGCCCGCAGCGCGGAACGCGCGGACACCCTCACCCTGCACCTCCCGCACGCCGCACTGCCCACCACCACGAGCGTGCTGGAGACCGGTGGCGATGTGCACACCCGGCTGCGCCGGGATCTGGAGGCGCTGAACCTGCTGGTGGCGCGGCGGGCGCCGGACGACCGCGGTACGGCGCTGGCGCACGTACGCAACCGGTTGCTCGGCTACCGCGACGAGGACAAGCTGCCGCCGGCCTCGCCGGCCGTCCAGGACGCCTTCCGCGGTATCGGTGAGGCCGCGCGCGCCGTGCTGGGTCTGCGGCTGGCGCTGGACGGGCCGCAGGACGAGTCCGACGACTCGCCGGCCACCACGCGATCCCGGGAGGAGTTCGACGCCGAGGACCTCGCGATCGTGGCCGGGACGGGCGAGGCCGGCGACGAGCCCGAGGACGACCGCACCGGGCTGCAGCGGCCCACCACCCGGGCGGCCTGCCAGGTCGCGGTGGGCTCGGCGCTGGCCATCGTCGGCGGGGAGTTCCTGTCCAGCCAGCGCTGGTACTGGGCGGTGCTCACCTGCTGGGTGGTCTTCCTCAACACCTCGTCGACGGGCGAGATCCTGGTGAAGGGCTACCGCCGGCTGGTGGGCACGGTGTTCGGGGTGGTCGCCGGTGTCGCGCTGGCCGGCCTGGTCGGCAACCACACCTGGACCGCGTTCGCCCTGGTGCTGGTGTGCGTCTTCGGCATGTTCTTCACCGCGCCGCTGTCGTACGCGCTGATGTCGTTCTTCGTCACGGCGATGCTCGGTCTGCTCTACACCCTCCTCGACACCTACAGCCTGTCCGTGCTGGTGCTGCGCATCGAGGAGACGGCGCTGGGCGCGGCCTGCGGGATCATCGCCGCGATGCTGGTGCTGCCGGTGCACACCGACCGGCGGACGGACGAGCACCTGGACACAGTGCTGGTGCGGCTGCGGGAGGTGGTGGCCGCGGCGGTCGAGCAGCTGAGCGGCGGGCCCGCCGTCGACCTGCTGGGACTGGCCCGTGATCTGGACACGGCGCTGGACGAACTGCGGGCCTCCACCCGGCCGTTGACGCATCCGATCACGCCGCTGCGGGTGCGGCGGCAGACCGCGCAGTATCTGGTGGCGCTGCTGGAGACCTGCGCCTATCACGCCCGGTCGCTGGCGGCGACGGCCGAACTCGTGCCGTACAGCAGGACGATCGCGGCCGATCCGCGGCTCTCGCTCGCCGGGAAGCGCATCGCGCGGAACCTGGACCTGATCGCCGCGCGGGTGCGGGACGAGCCGGCCGAGGGCGAGGTGGAGGCCGGGGCCAGCATCGCGGCGATGCTGGAGGCGAGCGCTTCCCCGGCGCTGCGGTCGGGGACCGTCACCTTCCGCGTGCTGCGGCATCTGCAGCGGCTGGACGAGAACGTGGTGGGCATCGCCCGGCCGCTGGACGTGCCGGTGGCCGGCCGGAACGCCGGCCCGCGGGCCTGACGCGCCGGCCGGTCCGGGCGGTCACAGATCGATCTGCTCCCCCGGCTTCGGCAGCCGCAGCCGGTCCTCGATGCCAGCCTTCCGAAAGGCGTCGACCAGCGTGTCGCCGCCCTGGGTGAAGTGGCCCCAGTGCTCGAAGTGCAGGGGTACGACCTGGCGGGCGCCGAGGATGCCGGCGGCCTCGGCGGCCCGGTCGCTGGGGAGGGTGAGGTACGCGTCGCCGAGCAGCGGGGTCTGTGCCCCGCCGGCGAACAGCAGCGCCACGTCGAACGGCCCGAACCGCTCGGCGATCGACCGCACCACGTCGAGTGAGGCGTTGTCGCCGCTGACGTACACCGTCGGCAGGCCAGGGCCGGACAGCACGAAGCCGGTGACCTCGCCGACCAGGTGCTCGGTGCCGTCGGGGCCGTGCTGAGCGGGGACTCCGGTGACGGTGAGGGTGCCGCCGTCCGGGCGGGGCAGGGCGATCCGTTCGCCGTCGGCCAACGCCCGGACCGGCCCGCCGAGCCGTTCGCGCGCGGCGGCGGTGGACAGCACCAGCGGTGCCTTCGCGGTGTACGCCCGGCCGGTGCGGTCGAGGTTGTCCGGGTGGTGGTCGTGGGAGAGCAGCACCGCGTCGACCGGGCCGATCTCCTCCGGGGTGAGCGCGGCGCCCGCCGTCTTGACCAACTTCCGCTCGCCTATGGGGTGGTCACCGGGCGGGTCGAAGGTGGGGTCGGTCAGCAGCCGCACCCCGGCGATCTCCAGGAGTGCCGTGGGACCGCCCACATACCGGACGGTGACTCCACCGGACGACGGGGATGCGCTCATGACTGCCTCTCGCTTGCAGGGCCGCCGCGGGGCGACGGTGCGGACGGCGGGAGGCCGTCCGCATGATCCGTAACGCCGGTGTGCCCAGGCGCATTCCGGCCCTAGTCCGTGAGCGGAACGGCCGCGCCGGTCACCCTGATCCGCGCGTCGTCGGGGTCGATGTCGACGTACAGGTCGCTGGGCCGGCCCATGTCCTCGCCCTGGCGGAGGTGGGCCCGCACCGGCTCGGTGACCAGGCCGAGCGTGCGCAGATAGCCGCCGAAGGCCGCGGCGGCGGCGCCGGTCGCCGGGTCTTCGACGACGCCGCCGACCGGGAAGGGGTCCCGGGCGTGGAAGTCGAGGCGGTCCGGCGCCTGGCGCTGCACGAGGTGCACGGTGGTCCAGCCGTGCTCCCGCATGAGGTCGTGCAGGGCGTCGAAGTCGTAGTCGAGGGCCGCCAGCCGCTCCCGGCTGCGGACGGCCAGGACGAGGTGGTCGTTGCCGGCGAAGGCGATGTGCGGCGGGAGGTGCGGGTCCAGGTCGTCCCGGCTCCAGTCCAGCGCGCCGAGGACGGTGTCGACGAGGGCGTCGCCGGCCGGGCGGGAGTGCGCGGGCACGCTGGTGAGGGTGGCGCGCAGGGAGCCGTCCTGGACGGTGGTGGACACCCGGATCTCCCCCGCCGGGGTGTCGAAGACCAGCTCTCCGGTGCCGGCCCGGGAGGCGAGGGCGACCGCGGTGGCGATGGTGGCGTGGCCGCAGAAGGCGACCTCGGCGAGGGGGCTGAAGTAGCGCAGCCGGTAGCGGCGGGCGGCGGTGTCGTGTGCGGTGACGAAGGCGGTTTCGGAGTAGCCGACCTCGGCGGCGATCGCCAGCATCCGGGTGTCGTCGAGGGTTTCGGCGTCGAGCACCACACCGGCCGGGTTGCCGCCCGCGGGGTCGGTGGTGAAGGCGGAGTAGCGCAGCACCTCGACGTCCGTGTCCGCGGGTGCGGCGGGGTGGGTGAGGGAGTCACGGGAGTCAAGGGAGTCGAGGGAGGGCGTCGTGTGGTTCGTCATGGGTTCACCGTGTCACCGCCACAGTCATCGCGTCCAACGATAAATCTTGCTGGACTCCATCGGGCTTCGCGATAGCGTGGAGGGATGGAGACCCGGCTTCTGGAATCGTTCGTGGCGCTCGCGCGAGCGGGCAGCTTCACCGCCGCGGCCCGCGCCCTGCATCTTGCGCAGTCCACGGTCACCGTCCAGATCCGCACGCTGGAGAAGGAGTTGGGGACGCCGCTGTTCGACCGGCTGCCGTCGGGGACGGTCCCGACCGCCGCCGGGCTGCGGCTGCTGGCGGAGGCCGAGGCGGTGCTCGACGCGGTGGCCAGGCTGCGGGCGACGGCCTCGTCCTGGCACGGGGACGCGGCGGACGGGAGCGTGGCGGGCCAGGTCACGATCGGGGCGGCGGACTCGCTGTGCGCCTCGCGGCTGCCGTCGGTGATCGCCGCCCTGCGGCGCGCCCATCCCGGTCTGGAGGTCCATCTGAACGCGGTCGGTACGGCGGCGGCGATGGACGGGCTGCGCGGTGGCCGGCTCGATCTGGCCCTGGTGCTGGAGCCGGAGGTGGCCGAGAGCGATCTCCTGGCCCACCGGATCGCCGAGCTGCCGTTGGCGTACGTCGCGGCGCCCGACCATCCGCTCGCCGGGCGGACCGCCGGCTGGGAGGAGCTGGCCCGGGAGAGCTTCTTCGTCCACGAGGAGGGCTGCTCGTACAGCGACCGGCTGGTCCGTGCCCTGCGGGGCGTACCGGGAACTCGTCCCGGAATCACCCGGTTCGGCAGCATCGATGCCGCCCGCTCGTGCGTGGCGGCGGGCCTGGGGCTGACCCTGCTGCCGCAACTGACGGTCGAGGGGCAGCTGGCGGACGGCCGACTGGCCGTCGTGCACGGGCCCGAGGCCCCGCCCGTGCCCGTGCAGCTCGTCCGGCACCGCAGGCGGTGGGTCTCGCCGGGCGCCCGGGCGGTCACCGAGGAACTGACCGCCGCCTTCGCCGACACCTCCCTGTGACATCTGCCATAACCTCCACCGGCCGCCACTAAGCCGCCTAGTAGGAATCCCTTCCGCCGACATAAGGGATTTGTCCACCTTGAGGCGGTGATTCCCCGTGGATGCGCGGACGGTATGCGACCGGTCGGCCTTTTGTCCCCACGGGACGAGCATGAGGGCAATTCTGACGGGGCGACAGACATTCCCGGGAATTGCCGGTACCGGGCAGCACACCTCACCGCCGACGACAAGGGCCGGCACGTGCTACTAAACGGATTAGTAGATACCCCCTCCTGCCTTTCCTTGCCTTATGTGGCGGGGCTTTCCAAAAATGACGACCCCCATCACCGAGTGAGGTCATCGATGACGAAGCACCGCCGGACGAGGCATTACCGGAAGATAGCCATCGGCGCCCTGGCCGTCAGCGCGCTCGCCGTGCCGACCGCCGCCATGGCATGCCTGAACGGACCGGCCGAAGGCCATTGGGGCCACGGGAAATGGCACGGGCACGCCCACCACCACTGGGGACACCACTCGGGAAGCGCCGGATCGCACACCGAGCCGAGCGCGGGAACCACGGCGAAGCCCGCCGCGTCCACGAGCGCGGCACCGAGCGCGGCACCGAGCAGCGCGCCGGCGTCGAGCGCGGCGGCCAGCATCCTCAAGCTGGTCAACAGCGAGCGCAGCAAGGCCGGTTGTTCCCCGCTGAAGCTCAATGCGAAGCTGACGAAGGCCGCGCAGGACCACAGCAAGGACATGGCCGCGCACCGCAACATGTCCCACACCGGTTCCGACGGATCGGACCCCGGCCAGCGGATCACCCGCGCCGGATACAACTGGAGCGCGTACGGCGAGAATGTCGCCTACGGATATTCCTCGCCGGAGAGCGTGATGAAGGGCTGGATGAACAGCCCCGGCCACAAGCGCAATATCCTCGACTGCTCCTTCAAGGAGCTCGGTGTCGGTCTCGCCCAGCCCGGGGACTACTGGACGCAGGACTTCGGCACGGCCGGCTGAGGCAATTGCGGAACGGCCGGATGACGGCCGGCTGAATTCCTCCGTTCCCGCCCCGTCGCGTTCTTCCGCCGTGTTCCGCGCGGCCCTCAGCCACCCGCCCGGTCGTGGTCGATCAGCAGGTGCCGGGGGCCGCGCAGGACGGGGCTGCGGCGGTACGGGGGCGGGTCCTCGACGAGCCGGGGGCCGGCGAGGTGCTGGACGAGGGCGGTGAGCGCGGCCTGCGTCTCCAGCCGGGCCAGCGGGGCGCCGAAGCAGCTGTGGACGCCGCCGCCGAAGCCGAGGTGCTGGTTGTCCTCGCGGCCCGGGTCGAACCGGTCCGGTTCGGCGAACCGCCGCGGGTCGCGGCTGCCGGACGCGAGCACGAGGATCAGCGGGGCGCCGCGCGGGACGGTGACGCCGTTGATCTCGATGTCGGCGAGCGGGGTGCGCTGCGGCAGCATCTGCACCGGGGGCTCGTAGCGCAGGAGTTCCTCGACCGCCCGGGGCATCAGCGCCGGTTCGTCGCGGAGGCGTTCGAGCGCCTCGGGGTGGCGCAGCAGGGTGAGCATGCCGTTGGTGATCAGGTTGACGGTCGTCTCGTGGCCGGCGATCAGCAGCAGCACGGCGGTCGTCATGATTTCGATCTGGTTGAACCCGCCGTGGTCGGGTCCCGGGTCGGTGGCGAACGCGGAGAGCATGTCGTCGCCGGGGTTGCCGCGGCGGGATTCGGCGAGTTCGCCGAGGTAGAGGCCCATCGCCCGCCGGGCGTCGGCGACCGCGCCCTGCCGTTCGGCGGGGTCCGCGCCCGGGGAGGGGTCGAGCCCGGACACGATCGTGTCCGACCAGCCGCGGAACTTCGGCTCGTCCTCGGTCGGTACGCCCAGGAGGCGGCAGATCACGGTGACCGGCAGCGGGTAGGCGAACTCGTCGACGAGGTCGATGCGGTCCTTGGTCCGGAGCTCGACGAGCAGTTCCTGGACGATGCGGGTGATCTCGCCGTGCAGGGCGTCGATCCGGCCGGGGTTGTGGGGCGGCCCGAAGGAGCGCATGGCGAGGCTGCGCAGCCGGTGGTGTTCGGGGTCGTCCAGGCCGATGAAGGACGGCGGGATGCCCTGCTCCGCGTCGCCCGGATCGTCGGGGTCGGTGCGGTTGCGGCGGTCGGAACTGATCCGCGGATCGTGCAGCAGGGCGTTGATCTCGTGGTACGTCCCGACCAGGTAGCTGCCGTTCTGCTGCCGGGCCACACCGTGCTCGCGCAGTTCGGCGTAGAGCGGGTACGGGTCGGGCCGGCTGGCGTAGTCCGTGATCCGCTCGAAGAGCGTCTCGGGGTCCGCGGCCATGGGCGGGGCTCCTCACGCGGTGGGGGACGGTGGTCGGTCCGTGTCTCAGCGGCCCGGTTGGACCAGGGTCAGGCGACGGTCGGGCAGGTGACCGGTGAGGGCGACGGTCGGGCCGTGCGAGAGCACCTTGGGGTCCGGGACGTCGGAGGGGACCGGGGCCGGGGACTCGCCCTGGTCGGCGGCGCCCGGCGCGGGCGGGAAGGGTGCCGCGGTCTCGATCAGGCGCTGGTAGTACTCCAGCGATTTGGCCTGGTTGACGCTCACCGCCGCGGTGACCCGCCCCCGGTAGCCGTAGACGGCGACCAGCCGGAGCTCTTTGAGGGAGCCCTGGGCGATGACGACCTGGTCGGAGAAGGTGGGGACGCCGACGGATTTGATGTTCAGGCCGAACTGGCTGGACCAGAAGGCCGGTACGGTCAGGTGCGGGCGTCGGCGCGGCCCGGGGTTGACCATGTTGTGGGCGGCCACCTCTGCCTGGGCGACCGCGTTGCCCCAGTGCTCCAGGGACAGCAGCTGGTACTCGAAGAGCGGGTGCGGGAACCGCGCCACGTCGCCGGCCGCGAAGACGTCGTCGGTGACGATCCCGTACATGTCGAACGCCCGGCAGCCCGCGTCGCAGGTGACCCCGCGCGGGCCGGCGGCGATGCCGGATTCGGCCACCCACTCGGTGTTGCGGACCGCGCCCAGGGCGACCACGGCGACGTCGGCGTCGATCCGCGTCCCGTCGGAGAATTGGGCGCCGATGAGCCGCCCGGCGCGGTCGCCCTCCAGGGCGGTGACCGTCACGCCGCAGCGCAGGTCGACGCCGTGCGCACGCTGCAGTTTGGCGGCGAGGGCGCCCAGGGTGCCGCCGAGCGCACCGACGAGCGGCGCCGGTCCGCGTTCGGCGACGGTCACCGCGAGGCCCCGCTCGATGCAGCCGGACGCGATCTCCGAGCCGGTGAAGCCGGCGCCGATGACCAGGACGCGGCGCGGCCCGGCGTCCAGCCGTGCGGCGAGCCCGGCCGCGTCCCCGCTCGTGCGGAGGGTGAACACGCCCTCCAGGGCGGCCTGTTCCGGGTTGGGCCAGGGGCGGGCCCGGGTTCCGGTGGCGATCAGCAGCCGGTCGTAGGGCTCCTCCGTGCCGTCGGCGAGCAGCACGCGCTTGCCCAGCGGGTCGAGCCCGGTGGCCCGTACGCCGAGCCGCCAGTGCGCGTCCACCGGGCGGCGCCGCGGCAGCCCGGTGTCGGCCGCGGAGACCCGTCCGAGCAGCACCTGCTTGGACAGCGGTGGCCGGTCGTACGGCGGCTGGGCCTCGTCGCCGATCAGGGTCAGCGAGCCGGCGAAGCCCTCGTCGCGCAGCGTCTCGGCGGCCCGCAGACCGGCGAGCGAGGCGCCGACGATGACGATCCGGCCGTCGCGCGGGTCACCGTTCACCGGTACCGGCCTCCTCTCCCACGAGGATGGCCTGCACCGGGCAGGCGGCGGCGGCGCGCAGCACGCGTTCCTGCTGCCCGTCCGGGACGACCGGGCGGTACAGCAGGGCCTCCTCGCCGTGCATCGTGAACACCTCGGGGGCGAGGAAGGCGCACTGTGCATAGCCCTGACAGCGATTGAGGTCCACGACGACGTTCATCGGTCCGCTGCCACTCCTCTCACCCTCAGGGCCCGGCACGTCCGCGGGGTACGCGTGGTGTGCGGCGCATGCGTGCGGTGAGCGGCATGCGCACCGGGCGTCGGCTCGTCGTCCCTGTCTATCGCGGGCCGGGGCGCGGGGCAGGTGGGGAGGGGCCGTTGGAGGGGCGGGCGGCCCCGCTACCGCGCACGGCCGCCGGACGCCGGCCCGCCGTCCCGGGCGAGCAGCCGGGTGAGGGCTCCGGCGAGGACCTCGGCCGGATCGTCGGGCAGGGTGGCCGCTCGCCACCCGACGAACTGATCGGGCCGCACCAGGAGCGCGCCGTCCCCGGCGAGTCCGGCGATGCCCGGCCAGTACCCTGCCGGGTCGGTCACCGCGGCGCCGGGTCCGATCGGGTGCGCCGCGAGGTCGATGCCGAGCCGGTCCGCCACCTCCCGGGCCGCGGCCACCCAGGCGTCGCCACCGGGGCCGGTGAGCAGGGTGAAACGGGACCGCACCAGGTCGAGCGTGGAGAGCCGGCGTCCGTCCCCGTCGAGCCAGAGGTGCGGGAGGCGGGAGCCGGGGGTGCCGTCCAGGCTGCGTGCGAGGTCGTCCTGGTCGGGGAGTTCGGGCTGCGGGTCGAGCACGGCGCCGGAGCTGTAGCGGTATCCGAGGTGCACCACCATCGGGTCGAGCACGCCGGCCGCGCGCCGTGCGGCGGCCGTCCGCGGGCTGCGGTCCCAGTGCAGCCGGGGGTCGGCCAGCCGCAACCGGGACTGCTCCAGGGTGCGGGCGGCGACCGGGCGGCGTTCGGCTTCGTAGCTGTCGAGGAGGGCGGGCCCGGCGTGGCCGGCGAGCACGGCGGACAGCTTCCAGGCGAGGTTGTGGGCGTCGGCGATCCCGGTGTTGAGGCCGAACGCCCCGACGGGCGGCACGGTGTGGGCCGCATCGCCGAGCAGGAAGACCCGCCCGTCGCGGAAGCGGTCGGCCAGCTGGGCGCGGGGGCGCCACGGCAGGGTGCTGAGCACCTCGACGTCGAGGCCGGGCGCGCCGACGGCGGTACGGATCAGCGCCCGGCAGTGGGCGGGGGTGAACGCGTCGAGCGGCGGGGCCGTGCCGGCGGCGCGCGGGCCCGCTGCGTCCCGGTTCGGTGCGTGCGTGCCCGGCTCGTCCGGGCCCGGGTCGTACGGCGTGTGGAAGATCCACTCCTCGGCGCCGTCGACGGTCAGCAGCATGCCGGGGGCTTCGGGGCACATGATGTCGCAGGAGACGAAGGACCGGCCCTTGGTGTAGGGACGGAGGTCGGCGCGGAAGAGGATGTTCACCATCGGCGTGCCGATGCCGCCCGGGCCGGAGGTGCCGATGCCGAGCGCGGCCCGCACCTGGCTGCGGGCGCCGTCGGCGGCCAGGAGGTATTCCGCGCGGACGACCTGGCGGCCGCCCTGGCCGTCGGGCCGGGGCGGGGTCTGCACGATCGCGGTGACACCGTCCGCGTCCTGCTCGAAGGAGAGCAGCCGGGTCGCGTGGTGCACCAGCGCGCCGCGGTCGCGGGCGGCCGGCAGCAGGACGGCGTCGAGGCGGTTCTGCGGGCAGGTGCCGCGCAGCGCGGCCGGGGTGAACCGGCCCTTCCCGTCGGGGTCGGCCGCGGGCAGCGCGGTGGCGGACGGCGCCGGCTCGGGCAGCTCGGCCGCGGCCAGCGTGGTGGTGGAGATCTTGCCGAGGTTTCCGGCGGACATGTCGATCGCCACCGCGTCGACCGCCTCCGCGATTCCCGTCTCCCGGAGGAATTCCACGGTCCGGGGGCCGATGCCGGTGGCGCGCGGGTGGCGGGACGGCCGGTCCTCGCTCTCGACGACGAGGCACGGGACGCCGTGGTGGGCCAGGAACAGCGCGGCGGACAGGCCGACCGTGCCGCCGCCGGCGATCAGGACCGGGATGTGGACGGGCATCGGACGTGCAGGGTTTTCGGGCATGACAACTCCCCCGTTTCGGCTGCCGGGCAGGCGATGGAGACCACGGCGCCCGAATGAGGACGCCGTAGCCATAACGGAAACACCGTAGCCATTGCGCTACGCTGTTCGCAACGGGCGCAGCTGAACGGGGAGTTCGGCGTCCGGACCGACCCGGCACCACCCACTACGAGGAGGACTGCGATGGCCGACGCGGCGAAGGAGCCCGCGCCACCCCTGGTCTGGACGAAGGACCGGCGCACCCCACGACGCCAGGCCCCGAGCGTGGCGGAGATCGTGCGGACGGCACTCGCGATCGCGGACGCCGAAGGACTGACCGCGCTGTCCATGCGCCGGGTGGCCACCGAACTCCGGTCCGGTACCGCCTCGCTCTACCGCTATGTCGCCGGCCGGGACGAGCTGCTCGACCTGATGATCGACGAGGTGCACGGCACGGAGGCGCCGCCCGCGCTGACCGGCGAATGGCGCACCGACCTCGCGAACGTGGCCCGGCAGGTGCGGACCACCCTGCTGCGCCACCCGTGGCTGGCCGCCGAGCTCACCGGCCGCCCGGCACTCGGCGCCAACTCACTGCGCCAGCACGACGTCGCGCTCACCGCGGCCGGCACGCTCACCCCGGACATCACCCTGGCCACCCGCGTCGTCGACACCGTGCTGGCGTACGTCTTCGGTGCGGTCGCCCAGGAACTCGCCGAGATCCAGGCCCGGCAGCGGACCGGCCTGACCGAGGAGCAGTGGCAGGCCAGCGTGGGCCCGTACATCCGCGAGGTCGTCGAGAGCGGTGCGTACCCGCAGTTCGCCCGCCGGGTGATCGAGGCGGCGGAGACCGGTCCGGACGACCAGTTCGAGTTCGGCCTGCGGTGCATCCTCGACGGGGTCGGGGCCCTCATCGATTGACTTCCGACCGAAACCTATCGACAATCGATAGATGCATCGCTTCTTCATCCTCGCGCTCCGGGCCGGTGTCGTCGCGGCGATCCTGGTCGGCCTCTTCGGCCAGATCGTGGTCATCCCGACGACGGCGGCCGATGAGGTCGACCGCTTCCCGCCGTACGCCCCGTTCGCCACGCCGTATGTGACGGTCGCCATCGTCGGCGTCGCCTGCGTGCAGGCCGCGCTCGTCGCGGTGTGGAGGCTGCTCACCATGGTCCGGCGCGACGCGCTCTTCAGCCCGCCGGCCTTCCGCTGGGTCGACCTCATCATCGGGGCGTCGGTCGTGGCGACGCTGCTGGCGCTCGGGGTCACCGGGCATCTGGCACTGGCCGACATCCCGTCGCCCGACGACGGCATGGCGGTCCTCGGCGCCCTGGCCGCCGCGCTCGCGGGCGTCGGCGTGGGGGCGGCGTTCGCCATGCTCGTGGTGATCCTGCGCGGCCTTCTGCGCAAGGCGACGGATCTGCGGGCCGAGATGGCCGAGGTGGTCTGATGCCGATCGTCGTCGACCTCGATGTGCAGCTCGCCCGGCACCACATGTCGGTCGGCGAGTTCGCCGCTGCCGTCGGCATCACGCCCGCCAACGTCGCCGTGTTGAAGAACGGACGCGCGAAGGCGGTGCGGTTCACCACGCTCGAAGCGATCTGCCGCACGCTCCGGTGCCAGCCGGGCGATGTGCTGCGCTGGGTGCCCGACGACGGCGCGGACGAGGGCTGAGGGGCCTCGGCCCGCTGCCGGGGCGGCCGCCGCTCCCGGAAATCAGCCCTCGGCCAGCACCGCCCGGATCACCTGACGGGCGTTGTGCGCCATCGTCGGGTTCGTCCGCCGGTAGTACGGCAGCGCGATCAGTGCCTGCGAGAGCGTCCGGGCCCGGCCGCGGGTCCAGGTCGCGTCGTCCACGTCCAGCGCCGCGCGGAAGACCTTCCGGGCGTCGGCCGGCAGCAGGTTCCACGCCGGGAACAGGTCGCAGGCCGGATCGCCCACCCCCAGGCAGCCGAAGTCGATCACCGAGGTCAGCCGGCCGCCGGCCACCAGCAGATTGCCCGGCATCAGATCGGCGTGCAGCCAGACCGGCGGCCCGTCCCAGCCGGGGGCCCGCAGCGCGTCCGCCCACACGGCGGCCACCGCATCGCCGTCCACGGCCTCTTCCGGGATGCCGCGCAGTTCCTCGATGGCCGCCCGGGTCGCCGCGTCGAGCGAGGCGAGCGGCCCGCCGCGGTGGGCCGCCGGCGCCCCGTCGAGGGTGAGGCTCCGCATCGCCGTCACGAACCCGGCAAGGTCCTCGGCCAGCAGCACGGGCTCGCTCAGCGCGCCCGCCTCGGGGTTCTCCCCCGCCAGCCACCGGTACACCGACCACGGCCAGGGATACCCCTCGGCGGGCTCCCCGGCCGCGAGCACCTCGGGGATGACCGTGGGGAGCCGCGGCGCGAGGCGGGGCAGCCACTCCTGCTCCAACGAGATGTCCGGTGCCCCGCCCGGCACCAGCGGCAGCCGTACGACCATGTCGTCGCCCAGCCGGTACATGGCGTTCACCGTGCCGCCGGACGGAACCCGCTGCACCGCCAGCCCGGCCCAGTGCGGGAACTGCCCGGCGATCAGCCGCCGTACGAGGTCGTCGTCGAGGGGGTGCAGGCCGGGATGCATCGGCTCGGTGCTGCTCATGGGGCGTCATCCGACCGCCGGACGGTGGCGGGCGTCAAACGCTTTTCGGGGCCGGCGCACCGGCCGGCGCGGCGCACCGGGCCAGCGCACCGCGTCAGCGCACCGAGGCGGCCGGTGGGCGTTCGCGCAGGGCGCCGTAGGCGAGGAAGTACGCCGGCACGCGGTTCAACCACCGGGAACGGGTGAGCAGTTCGGCCATCCGCTCGGCGCGCCGCGGGTGGCCGAACGGCGGCCGGCCGGTCAGCACCGGCTCGATGACCCGGGCGTGCGCCACCCGTTGCAGCCCCTGGGTGAGCACCGTCGTCGGCCACCGGCGGCGCTGGACACCGCGCACGTCCCGCAGGCCCACCGCCCCGGCGCGCAGCGGTTCGACGAGGTACCGGGCGGCGGCCACCGCGTCCTCGACCGCGAGGTTGATGCCGATGCCGAAGACCGGCGACATCGCGTGCGCGGCGTCCCCGATGCACAGCAGACCGGGCCGGTGCCAGCGCCGCAGCCGGTCGATGCGTACGTCGAGAAGCTTGACCTCGTCCCAGGACCGCACGGCGTGCGCCCGGTCGGCGAGCCAGGGGACGGCGGCGGTGAACTGGGCCATGAACGCGTCGAGGCCGGCGGCGCGGCGCTCGGCGTCGGTGCCCTTGGGGATCAGTCCGGCGCACTGCCAGTAGTCACCGCGGTCGATCATGGCGGTGAGGAAGCGGTCGCCGACGCCACCCACGAGCCCGTGCGGATCGCCGTCCCGCCGCGGCAGCCGGAACCACCAGGCGTCCATCGGGCAGGCGAACTCCTCACGGCCCAGCTCAGGCAGCGTCCGGGCCAGCGAGCCGCGGCCGTCGCAGGCCACCGTGAGGGTGGCGCGCAGTTCCCCGGTCCGCCCGTCGGACGTCCGGTACCGCACGCCGCTCACCCGGCCGCGTTCCATGAGGAACGACGTCGCCTCGGTGCTCATACGGACGGCGAACGACGGCTCCTGCCGGGCCTCGTCCGCCAGGAGGTCGAGGAGGTCCCACTGCGGCACCATCGCGATGTAGTTGAACGGGGCCGGCAGCGCCCCGATGTCCCCGACGGTGACCAGCGAACGGCCCGGCCCGAGCGGCAGTTGAACGCTCGTCACCCGCCGTTGCGGCAGGGCCGCGAACCGCCGGCCCAGGCCGAGGTCGTCCAGCAGCGCCAGCGTCGAGGGGTGCACGGTGTCGCCGCGGAAGTCGCGCAGGAAGTCGCCGTGCTTCTCCAGGACGGTGACCTGCACGCCGGCCCGGGCCAGCAGCAGGCCGAGGACCATTCCGGCGGGACCGCCGCCGATCACACAGCACGTGGTCCGTTCCATCGCCACCGCTCCTTCCGCGGGATTCCCGGGTCCGCCACCTCCGCACCGGCATGCGCACGGGCATCGGCACAGGCATATATGCCCGTACGCCCCGGTAGCCAGACCCGGGGCCGGGCGGCCCCGGGTCTGCTGCGGCGGAAGTGGCTCACGGTCTCACCGGCGGAGGCGGCTCACCAGGTGTGGGCGACGTCCACGATCAGCTGGTTGCCGGACTGCTGCACCCGGAACGGCAGCTTGGCCCGCACGCCGAGGCCGATCTGCGTCTGTCCCTCGAAGCTCGCCCCGAAGCGGGTGTCCTTGAAGGTCCGGTATCCGCTGATGTTCACGCCCGGCAGCGGCTTGCCGGCCGTCCCGGCGTAGGTCTGCTTGCCGGTCGCCGGGTCGTAGCTCGGGGCGGAGACGTAGACCTGCAGGATGGCACCGCCCTGGACCGGTATCTGCTCGCCGGAGCCGTCCTGGTGGAAGGCGTCGACATAGCCGACGTGGTAGCCGATCTTGCCGGTGGCGCCGCCGAGGTCGAAGACCATGCGGTCGTAGCAGGTGTTCCGGCTGGTGGTGATGTTCTTCAGCGGCTGGGCGTTCGCCTCGGTCGCCGTCTTGTCGAGGCTCCCCCAGTGCGTCGTGCAGGCGGTGACCGTGCCGTGCCTGCCCACCGGGCCGGTCGCGGCGCCGGCCATTCCGGCCGTCCCGAGCACCCCGGCGCCCGTCAGGACGACCACCGTGGCCGCTGTCGCCAACCGTCGCATTTCTGCCCCCAAAGGAAGGTGATGGATGAAGTCCGCGCAGTAGGACCGACGGGACGGCACGGACGTTGCCCGAGTGACGCATTCCGGTCAGCGCCTGACGGAAGTTGTCGTGAAAAAGGGGTTACCGGCCGAGGTGGGACGATGTCGCCGGCCATCGGACGGACCGGCCGGTCAGCGCACGCCGTGCGGCCGGAACTGGATGCTGATCCGCGGCCCGACCGCCCGGGTGCTCTTGGGTATCGCGTGCTCCCACGTCCGCTGGCAGGAGCCGCCCATGACGATCAGATCGCCGTGCCCGAGCGGCCGCCGTACGGTGCTGCCGCCGCGGCGCGGCCGGAGCAGCAGATCGCGTGGCGCGCCCACGGAGAGGATGGCGACCATGGTGTCCGCCCGGCTGCCGCGGCCGGTGCGATCGCCGTGCCAGGCCACGCTGTCCCGGCCGTCGCGGTAGTAGCAGAGCCCGGCCGTGGTGAACGGTTCGCGCAGTTCGTCGGCGTAGTGGGCGGAGAGCGCCTCCCTGGCCTCGGTGAGGACGGGGTGCGGCAGCGGGTCGTCGGCCTGGTAGAAGGCGAGCAGCCGCGGGACGTCCACGACCTGGTCGTACATCTGCCGGCGCTCGGCCTGCCAGGGAACGTCGGCGACGAGCCGTACGAACAGCGCGTCCGCCCCGCTCAGCCAGCCGGGCAGCAGATCGATCCAGGCCCCGTCACCGAGCTCGGTCCGGCGGATGCCGTGCAGCGGTCCGAGCCGGATCTCGTCGGTCTGGTCGAAGAGCGAGCCTTGGAGTTGCGTGCCCATGCCTCCAGCGTACCGAGAGATTCGAAAGTGTGTTCTGTCGCGCGGTGTGCAGGGTGCCGCGCGTGGTGCCGCTCAGCGCTCCGCGGTTGCCGCAGGGGTCCGCTCGTCCGCGTCCGCCAGCCAGAAGTACACCGGCGGCAGGACGAGCTCCAGGACGGTCAGCGGGACCTGGAACCACTGCGGCGGACCGTGCACCGCCAGGGAGAGCAGTCGGCCGATCCCGCCGAGCAGGAAGATCCCGGCGAGTGCGCGCACCGCCTTCGCCGGGACCGGTGACTGCCGGGCCGCCCAGATCCAGGCCAGGCCGTACCCGAGGAAGACCGCGTTGTAGAACCGCTCCCGGCTGTCCACGGTCGCCCCGGCCGAGCCCTCGCCCGGTACCGAGGCGATGCCGAGCACGAGGTGGAAGGCCCCGATCGCCACACAGGCGATCCCCATGGCCCACACCAGCCACCTGAGCACTCTGTCCATGGCTGTTGCCCCCTTCGTTTCGTTCCGTGCGGTTCAGACCGTGGCCTGCGCGGTGGCGCGCCGGCGGGCCGCGGTGGCCCCGGCGCGGTCGCCGAGCAGCTCGGCGAGACGGGCCTTGGCGGACCAGTTGTACGGGCAGACCGGGCGCAGGTTGCTGCGTTCGCTGAGCAGGGTGCGCGCCAGGTCCGTACGGCCCGCGCGCAGGGCGGCCTCGACGAGGGTGCGCTGGAGGGCGTCCCGCTGGGCGTGGCTGCCGCCGAAGTCGTTGAGGCGGTGGCGGACCGGCAGCAGGTGCTCGACGGCCGCGGCGTGGTCCTGCCGGCCGTAGGCGATCAGCGCCCGGCAGACCGGCAGGCCGATCTCCGCGGTCATCCACCGGTTGGAGACCGCGGGGGCCGAAGTCACCCAGTTCTCCCGGTCCTTGACGAGCCGCTCCGCCCGGTCGATGCGGTCGGCGCCGACGTAGGCCATGACGGCATGGGCGTCGTTGAAGGCGTAGTGCGGACCGTCCGCGCGGCGCTCCCAGGCATCGGCGAGCCGGGCCCAGCGGGTGCCATGGTCGTCGCCCGCCAGATGGATCCGCCACAACAGGGCCGCGGCGTCCAGCAGTTGCATCGCCGCGCCCGGGGACCCGTCGTGGTGCAGGGCCGCGTCGTAGATCTCCAGTACCCGGGCCGTGTTGCCGGTCTCCAGGGTGAAGAGTGCGTAGTGCCACCAGTTGTGGACGGTCAGGAGGGTGTCGCCGGACCAGTTGCCGGTGCGGTCGTCCAGGAAGCGGATGCCGTCGGTGAAGCGTCCGCGCATCTCGTAGGTGTGCGCGACACCGTGGATGCCCCAGACGTCGTTCGGGTGCTGCGCGAGGGCGGCCAGGCCGGTCTCCTCCGCGCGTGCGTAGTGGCCGGACTCCTCCAGGCCGAAGGCGTACATGCCGAGCAGCGGGCCGTGGTGCGGATCGTGTTCGTCCCAGGCGTCCAGGGCCCCGCCGACCCGGTCGCGCAGGCGCTGGGCGTCGCCGGTGAGGAAGTCGTGCTGGTGCCCGGCGACGAGGGCGAGCACGTCGCGGGGGAAGGCCACGGTGAGCTCGCCGAGGATGCGGCCGGCGCCGTGCATATCGCCGTCCAGCCAGGTCGTCGCGGCGGCGAGGTGCATCCGCTCACGGGGCGTCAGTTTCTTCTCGTCCAGGCCGGTGAGGAAGCCGTGGAAGGCGGTGCGGGCCTCGGCCGCGTCCTTCTCCTCGGTGCCGAGCACCCCCAGATACGCGGCGAGGGCCCGGCCCATGACCGACCGCGGCGAGTCGGCGAGCACGGACCGGGCCGAGTCCACCACCCGCGGCCGGAAGAAGAGCAGGTCGTCCAGCGCCTGTTCGTAGTGGACGAGGGCTGCGGAACTGGTGTCGCTCATCACGTGCCCGTGGCGGTCCGTGCTCATGGGGGCTCCTGGTGCCGGGAACATCGTCACTGATGACCATCGTCCCCGGCACGGACCGGCTTCAGCGGGCCGTTCCGCGGTAACTGGCCGAATCGGCGCAGCCGGGGCGACGGGGGCCCTTCCGGGACCGGTGCGGGACACGACCGGGACAATGACCTTGCGCACGGGCGTGCGGGGCATCCCGTACCCGCCGTGTGGAGCGACGTGGGCAAGAGAAACGCTGCGAGGGGAGCAGGTTGTGCACAGTGCCGTGGTGACGCCCGGGGGCGACCGGATGCGGTGGGTGGAGCTGCCGGGGGCCGAGCCCTGCCGGGTGTATGTGCACGGGCTGGGCGCCGCGTCGCTCCCGTACTTCACCGAGGTGGCGGTGCACCCCCAGCTGGCCGGCCGCCGCTCCCTGCTCGTCGATCTGCTCGGGCACGGCATCAGCGACCGCCCCACGGACTTCGACTACACCCTGGAAGCGCACGCCGATGCCCTGGCCGCCGCCCTGGAGGCGGCCGGGGTCGCCGGTGCCGAGCTGATCGCGCACAGCATGGGCGGTTCGGTGGCCATCGTGCTGGCCGCCCGGCATCCGCGGCTGGTGTCCCGCCTGGTGCTCGTCGACGCCAACCTCGATCCGCTCACGGCGGCGCCCGGAACAGGCGGCAGCCGGGGCATCGCCGCGTACTCCGAGGAGGAGTTCCTCTCCCGCGGCTGGGCGGAGGTCGGCGAGCGGGCCGGGCCGCACTGGTGGTCCACCATGCGGCTGGCCGGCCGGGAGGCGCTGCATCGCAGTGCCACCCACCTCGTCCGCGGCACGTCGCCGACCATGCGGGAGCTCCTGCTGAAGCTCGCGGTCCCGCGCACCTACCTGCTGCCGGAGGCCGACGGTCCGCTCCCCGGCGCCGACGACCTCGTCCGGGCGGGGGTGCAGGTCGTGGCCGTCCCGGACTGCGGGCACAACATCATGCTCGACAATCCGACGGGCTTCGTGAGGGCCACCGCGGCGGCCCTCACGCCACCCAATGGGGCCGACGGTCGGCGGACCGGAGCGTGAGGTCGTCGGCGAGGGCGGTGGCCATGCGCCGCACCGCCTCGCGCAGGGTGTCCTCCGGCATGGTGTAGGGAATGCGCAGGCGCTGTTCGAAGATGCCCGGGTCGGTGGCGAAGTAGGCACCGCTCTCGATCCGTACGCCGTGCTCCAGCGCCCGTTCCGCCAGCGCCGAGGCGACCGGCTCGCCCAGGTCGACCCAGAGCGACAGCCCGCCGGGCGGCAGCCACCAGGTCCACTGCGGGAGGTGCTCGGCCAGCGCCGCGGCGAGGGCGGCGCGTTGCCGGCGCAGCTGGTCCAGGCGGGGCGGCAGCAGGTCCTCGGCCTGTGCCAGCAGGGTGAGGGCCAGCAGCTGGTCCACGACGGAGCCGCCCATGTCGGTGGCGACGCGCTGGCCGGCGAGTTCGGTGACCAGCCGGGCGGGCGCCCGCAGCCAGCCGATGCGCAGACCGCCCCAGTGGGTCTTGCTCATCGAGCCGATGGTGATGACCTGCCCGGTCCCCCCGGCAGCGGCGTGCGCGGCGAACGGCGGCGGGGCGGGGACGTCGAGGGCGAGGTCGGACAGGGTCTCGTCGACGACCAGCCAGGTGCCGGACCGTCCGGCCGCGCGCAGGGTGCGGACGCGTTCCTGCTCGGGCATGAGAAGGCCGGTCGGATTGTGGAAGTCCGGTATCAGATAAGCGAGTTGAGGCACGACCTGGCGCAGGGTGGACTCGACGATCTCGATGTCCCAGCCCTCGTCGGTCACCGGGACCGACACGGTACGGAGCTGGGCGCGGCGCAGGGCGTCGAGGGCGTTCGGGTAGGACGGGTTCTCCACCATGACCCGGTCGCCGGGGCGGCAGAGCAGTCCGATGACGAGGGTCAGGGCGTGCTGGGCGCCGGAGGTCACCAGGATCTGTTCGGGGAGGGTGGGCAGGCCGCGCCGGGTGAAGCGCTCGGCGACGGCGGCGCGCAGGTCCGGCAGGCCGTAGGGGTGGTAGCCGGGGGTGGGAGCGTGCTCGGCCAGCTGCGGGGCGACCCGGGTGAGGGCGTCGACGAGCGTCCGTTCCGGCAGGCCGGGGGCGGCTCTGGCCAGGTCGATCGCGGTGTCCTGCGGGCCGATGAGCCGTGAAACGCCGCGCGGGGTGCGGCCCTCGGGCAGGTCGGTCCAGGTGCCGGAGCCCTGTCGGCTGTGCGCGTAACCGCTCTCGCGCAGCAGGTCGTACACGGCGGTGATGGTGCTCCGGCTCGTGCCGAGGGCGACGGCCAGTTCCCGTTCGGCGGGGAGCTTGGTGTGCAGGGCGAGGCGGCCGTCGAGGATCAATGTGCCGACGGCCTGGGCGAGATGACGGTAGGCGGGCCGGGTGCCCGCCGGGTCGGGCAGCAACGCGGCGAGCTGCCGGGCCCCCACCGTCCGGCCCGGGCGGGGCGCCCGGTCCGCGGGCCGGGACGAAGCTGCGTCCACCACACCATTCTCCTGAAATTGGCCGTGTCAACCGGGCCAATCACTGTACAGAGTGGCCGCATTGGCCTGGAGAGCGGGCCTGGCAGGCACATAGGACGACGGATGTGACGCGTACGGGGAGACAGCCGTACGGCACGGCAGGAGGCAAGCACGCCCATGCGGCACGACATCAGCACCACGGACCCGGAGCGACGCCCTCGGGAGGCCACGGTTCCCGCCCCTCCCCCGCTCAGCCACCTCCCGCTCGCCGAGCGCCCGTTGCGGCGGCTGCCGCAACTGTTCGCCGGCCTCGCCCTCTACGGGGGCAGCCTCGCGCTCATGGTGCGGGCCGGGCTCGGTCTCAGTCCCTGGAGCGTGCTGAACGAGGGGCTGGCCCGGCGCACCGGCCTGAGCTTCGGCACCCTCACCGGTCTCGTGGGGGTGCTCGTGCTGCTCCTGTGGATCCCCTTGCGGCAGCGGCCCACGTTCGGCACCTTCGCCAACATCGTGGTCCTGGCGGGCTCGTCCGACCTCGGGCTCCGGCTCCTCCCCCAGCACCTCGGGCTCCCCGCCCGGATCGGCCTGCTCGCCGGCGGCGTTCTCCTCAACGCGTTCGCCATCGCCGTCTACGTCGGCGCGCGGTGCGGCCCGGGCCCCCGGGACGGGCTGATGACCGGCGCGTCCGCCGCCACCGGGCGTTCGCTGCGGCTGGTCCGGACGCTGATCGAGATCGGTGTGCTGGTCGTGGGCCGGCTGCTCGGCGGCAGCGTCGGTGCCGGCACCGTGCTGTACGCGCTCGCGGTCGGCCCGACGACGCAGTTCTTCCTGCCCCGGTTCGCCTACCGGAGTCCTGCCGAGGGAGGCCGGGTCAGTCCGCGGTCGCTCCGACCCCGTCGCGGCAGTCCGGGTGTCCCCAGCCGTCCGGGTTCTTCGCGATGGGTTCGCCGGCCGCGTACGAGCGCCCGCAGCGGCAGCGGCCCGGGAACTTGGCGTTGAGCGTGCGACCGGCGTTCCCGGACGTGCGGCGGCGCGGCGCGGAGGCCGTTTTCGCGGTGGGCCCGGTGGTGGCGCGGCGGCGGGTGCCGGCCGGCCGGGCGGGGTCCGGCGCGGCCGGTGGTTCCGGCGATCCGAGGGCGCTGCCGGCGGCTTCCTGGACGGTCGCGGCCTGGCTGGCGGCGCGGTCGGCGAAGTCGTTGAGCCGGTCGCCGTCCACCTGGTGCGCGGGCACATAGCGGAATTCCACCGTGCGGCCGGCGAGCAGTTCGTCGATGCGGACGACGAGTTCCTGGTTGGCGACGGGCTTGCCGGAGGCCGTCTTCCAGCCCTTGCGCTTCCAGCCGGGCAGCCAGGTGGTGACGGCCTTCATCGCGTACTGGGAGTCCATCCGGATCTCCATCGGCACGGCCGGGTCGGTGGCCGAGAGCAGGCGTTCCAGCGCCGTGAGCTCCGCGACGTTGTTGGTGGCGGTGCCCAGCGGACCGGCCTCCCAGCGGACCACGGCCTCGCCGGCATCGGCGAGGACCCAGGCCCAGCCCGCGGGCCCGGGGTTTCCTTTGGAGGCGCCGTCACAGGCGGCAATCACGCGTTCAGCCATGCCCGCGATCATGCCAGGCCAGGGGCCGCGGGGCGAAGTCGCGCAGGGTGCGGTGATCGCTACGCGACGGGCGGCGCCGGGCGCGGTGCGGGGGCCGCTCCTAGGTGGGGAACCGGGGGCCGCGCACCGTAACGGGAGAAGCGCCACGTACGGGAGCGCTGCCGACGGTGAGCGTCAACCACGGCAGCGACGGCCCGATCTCGGCCGCCTGGACGCTGCTCGGCGCGCCCGCGGTGGAGCGCGGGTACCGCGCCCTGCTGTTCGACGGGCCCGGCCGGCAGTCCCTGCTCGTTCGAGCACCGTATCGCCGCCGCGGTCGCCGATCCCGGGGTCGTCGAGGTGGTGGCGAGCTGGTGGCCGCATCTGGGCCGGCGCGTCGGCACGCCTCCACGACGCCCTGCCGGGCCCCAAGGAACTGATCCGCTGCACGGCGGCCGAAGGCGCCCACCTGCCCTGCGAACCGGGGGGCCGCGCCCGCTTCGAGCAGCGCTTCTTCGACTGGCTCGACGCGCAGCTGGGCCTCGATCCCGGGGCCGCGCCGACGGGGCGGGCGCGCGCCCTTGAAAAGGAAAGGAAAATTTCCTGAGCCTCTAGGCAGGGGCTGCCGGGCGTAGCACCATCGGCCGTAGAGGGTCCGGGCCCGAACCCGCTCGGGCCCCCATGGACACAGCACTCAACAGGTCGGCACGGACCGACGTGGCTCCACCCTCTCGACGTTCCCCACTGTGAGCGCACCGGCGCCGGTGTTCGACACCGCGGCATCCGACGCGCCGGTGCCGGAATCGACACCATCATGAGACTGCTCGCTGAGCGGCGGCCGGACGTGCAGGCCCGGCCCGACGCCCTTCGCTCTCCCCCGCTCGGCGCGGACCTCGGTCTGCTCCTCCTGCGCCTGACCGTCGGCCTGCTCATGGCCGGCCACGGCGCCCAGAAACTCTTCGGCTTCTACGACGGCTACGGGCTCGGCGGAACCGGCCGGGCGTTCGCCGCCCTCGGCTTCCACCCGGGCAGGTTCTACGCGGGTCTGGCCGGAGCCTCCGAATTCCTCGGCGGCCTCGGACTCGCGGCCGGTCTGTTCACCCCGCTCGCCGCGGCCGCCGTCCTCGGCGTGATGATCAACGCGATGATCCTCGGCGTGCCCCAGGGGCTCTGGACGAACGTCGGCGGCATCGAGTACCCGCTGTGCCTCGGCGCCGCCGCTCTCTCCATCGCGGCGATCGGACCGGGCCGCTTCGCGCTGGACCGGCCGTTCCGGTGGCGGGACGGTGGTCTGGGCTGTGCCGCCTTCGCCCTGGGCATGGGCGGACTGGGCGCCGCGCTCATCCAGCTGCTGGGGCTGTGACGCCGGCCGGCCCGCCCCCGTTCTACCGTGGGCCGACCTATGCTGAGGCCGATGTTCGCACCCGAAGGTCCCACGTTCCGTGAACTCGCCGTGCAGGCGCTGTCGTCCGTCGAGCACGGCTATGACCTGCTCGCCCCGAAGTTCGACCACACGCCGTTCCGGACGCCGGAGTCGGTGCTGGCTCCGGTGTCGCGGGCGCTGCGGGAGCTCGGCCCGTTCGGCAGCGGCCTCGATCTGTGCTGCGGTACGGGCGCGGGCATGGACGTCCTGCGCCAGGTGTGCCGGGAGCGGGTGACCGGGGTCGACATCAGCGCGGGGATGCTCGCGGTGGGCCGCGCCCGGGAGACGGTGACCGCCCGGCCGCCACGGCAGGAGTGGGTACGCGCGGATGCGCGGGCCCTGCCGTTCGGGCCGGTCTTCGACCTCGTGGTGAGCTTCGGGGCGTTCGGGCACTTCCTGCCGGGCGAGCGCCCCGGGCTGTTCGCACAGGTCCACTCCGTATTGCGGCCGGGCGGCCGGTTCGCTTTCCCGATCGCGGCGCCCTCCCGGCCGGGGTCGGCGGCGTACTGGATGCTGGCGGCCTTCGACGCGGCGATGCGGGTCCGCAACGCGCTGTGGCACCCGCCGTTCGTCATGTACTACCGGCCGTTCCGGCTGAGTGACGTCCGTGCGGAGCTGACCCGCGCCGGCTTCACCGTGCGGTTGCGCGCCCTGCCGGAGCTAGGCCGGCGCCCGGACGGCAGCCCCCGGTGCCGGCTCGTGGTGGCCACCCGGACCGGGGCGGTATGACGGCCCGCCCGCGGCCCTGAACCGGGCACCGGATCAAGGGAGTTCACAGGCCGCGCACACCCGTCGCAGCGTGGCCCGCATACCGGCGCGGTTGCGTGTGGCGCGCCGCCCGGCCGGGGTGCCGGTGAAGAGCAGCCCGAGCGTTTCGGCGATCCGGGCGCGCCATCCACCGCGCCGGTGGTCGACCCAGTACTCGGTGACCCGGGTTCCGCCGTCCGCCGTAGGGGCGAAGCGGTAGCCCCAACGGGCCACCGGCAGGCCGAAGGTGGCGACGTCGAAGGCGAACTCCCGGCCGGGCTCGTCGACGACGATCCGGCAGTGGGTGAACCACACCCAGCCGGCCCGGCGGTTGAACCCCACGAACCGGTCACCGCGCCGCCACACCCCGATGACCTCCGGACTCCACTCCTTCATCCGCCGGAGGTCCGATACGGCCCGGTGGAGGGCATGCGGCGGGGCGGCGCACTCCAGGGACTCCTCGACGGTCCATTCACGTGCGGTCATCGTCCGGCTCCTTCCTGCACAGTGCCGTCTGCGGTGGTGGGGGTGTGGGTGCGGGCGGCCACGACCGTGGCGGCGTCGAGGATCTGGCGTGTGACGGCGGCCGTGTCGGACAGGACGGAGAGGTGTCCGCAGCGGGGCCGGACGACGAGGCGGCCGTCCCGGCATGCCGCGAGGAAGCGGCGCTCGTCGCGGCGGAGCTGATCGCGGGCGCCGTTCACCAGCCAGACCGGGCCCGGGTAGGCCGCGAGCAGGGACACCGGGTCCATCCCGCAGACGGTCTCGATGGCGCTCGGCATCAGCTCGCTGCTCAGACCGCCGGCGACCATGGCCTCGGCCAGCGGGGCGGGCAGCGCACGGCGGAACGCGTAGGCACTCAGCCGGTTGGCCGCCTCGGGATGCCTGCCCCCGAGGCGCGCTGCTCGGCGGTAGGCGGTGCGGAGCATTCCGCGGGGTACGGCGGTGCAGCCCATCGCCATCAGTCCGCCGACCCGTTCCGGGTGGCGGGCGGCGGTGGCCGTCGCGACATAGCCGCCCAGGGACAGGCCGATGAGCATCGCCCGGCCGCCGAGCTCGTCGATGGCGTCGGTGACCGCCGCGACAGCGCCGGGGAGGGTGAACGGTTCGCCGCGCCGGGAGCCGTGGCCCGGCAGGTCGGGGGCGAGTGCGGGATGGCGGCTGCCGAGGGCATCGATCACGGGGCGCCACATCGTGCCGCTCACGCGCATGCCGTGGACGAAGACGAGAGGCAGCCCGGCTTGTGAGGGTGGTGGTGTCATGGCCGGCACGCTAGCAGGAAATGCAACGCAACGTTGCGTTGTTTTTTGCTGGTAGGCTTCCCCCATGAACGGAAGTGGACAGCGGGGCGGACCGGAGCGGCGGGCCGAACGGAGCGAGTCGGGCGGGCGCCCGGGCGAGCGGCGGGCCGGGGGGCCGCGCAAGGCGCAGGAGATCTTCGACGCGACGCTGGACCTGCTCGCGGCGCACGGCTACGAGGGGCTGACCATCGAGGGCGTCGCCCAGCGGTCCGGCGTCAACAAGACCACGATCTACCGCTGGTGGCCGTCCAAGGGGGCCCTTCTGGGCGCCGCGCTCATCGGGGCGCGGCGGCTCGACTTCGACCCGCCCGACACGGGGAGCCTCCAGGGCGATCTGGAGGCGCTCCTGGGGACGATCGTCACCCTCCTGACCGCACCGCCGTCCTGCGACATCGCGGTGGCGACGCTGGGCGCCGTCACCCACAGCCCCGAACTCGCGGGCCACATAAGGGAGTTCTTCGCCGACCGGCTCGCCCGCGAGCTGCCGGTCTTCGACCGGGCCGTTGCCCGGGGCGAACTCGCGGCGGACGCCGACCCCACGCTGCTGGTGGATCTACTGGCCGGCGCCGCATGGTTCCGACTGACGCTACGTCAACTCCCGCTGGACCAGGACTTCGCGTCCCACGCGGTCCGCACCGTCCTCAAAGGCGCGGGCACTTCTAACCCCCTTTAAACGCTCTGTTGCATCATCAACTACAACTTTACGAATTCTTGGTGTAGTTGAATCACTTTTCACTCCAGTCTCAAATGCAACAGCGATGGACACGGGGGAAGAGACACGAGGAGCGGGCGCACGATGACCACGATGACCCGGGGGACGAGCCGGTGGACGAGCGGCGGCATACGGTCGGCGGGCCGAGGAGCGGTACTGTCCGCGGTGGCGCTGGGACTGGTGACCGCGATGGCCGCACCGGCCGTCGCGGCGGACGATCCGACACGTGAGCAGCTCATGGCGGACTGCGCCTCCGGCGAGGGCAAGTGCAGCTTCAACGAGCCGGTGCTCGGCAAGGCGTACCTCGGGGACTTCCACCAGGTCTCCGACTCGCTCTACAACTGCAGCACGTCGGACGCCACCCAGTCGATGGGCTGGTCGGACACGGTGGGTTCGACGGACTCCGCGGGCGTCTCGGTGACCGCCGGCGGCAAGATCGCCGGTCTGATCGACCTGAGCGTCACCGCGACCTACAGCCACACCTGGTCCAGCTCGCACACCGAGAACAGCTCCCTCAGCATGACCGTCAAGCCCGGTGAGGTCGGCTGGATCTCCCGCGCGCAGGTCATGCAGACGGTCTCCGGCACCTGGCAGACGCACTACGACAGCCCGAAGTGGGGCCACTACTACTGGTTCGTGCCGGACACCGTCACCGGTCCCGCGACCAACGGGACGGACGGGCAGAGCAACGCGGTGACGGTCAAGACCCGCAAGATGACGGCCGCCGAGAAGTCGTCGTGCGCGGCCGGCAGCAAGCACGGCCGGGCATTCGTCGTGCAGCACTGACGCCTGCGCCGGTGCCGCCTCCCGGACGACGGGAGGCGGCACAGCGACCGGAGGCGGCCGGCGGCTCCGCTAGTCCAGGACCTCGGTCGCCTTCGTCCTCGGGCCTCCGGCGTCACCGGTGTTGGGCGTGCCGGCCGGTTCGAGCAGCAGGACCGCGGTCTCCTCGTCCGCCACCGGGCAGTGCTCGACACCGCGGGGCACCACGAACAACTCGCCGGGGCCGAGGACCACATCGCCGTCCCGCAGCTGGATGGTGAGCCGGCCGCTGATCACCAGGAACAGCTCGTCGGTGTCCTCGTGGGTGTGCCAGACGAACTCCCCCTTCAGCTTGGCGAGTTTGACCTCGTAGTCATTGAGGTCGGCCACCTTCTTCTGCGACCACAGGTCGGAGAACTGCGCGAGTTTGTCCGCGAGATTGATCGCGACGGGAGCCTGGGGCATACCGGTCCTTCCTTACCGTACGTCGGCCCGGACCGTTCGCATCCGGGCTGGTGAGAGCCTCCCGTACGGCGCGCTCGCCGGTCTTGTACGTTCCTGACATGACAGCAGAGCGGCCCCCCTCCGCGTCCCGGCCCCGCACGCCGCTCGCCCCGCCCCGTACCTCGGTCACGGCCTGGCGGCCCTCCGTGGCGGGCATCTCCGAGGTCCTGCATGCGCACTTCACCGACCACGCCTACCCGACGCACACCCATGACACCTGGGACCTGATGATCCTCGACGACGGAACGGTCGACTTCACGCTCGACCGCGACCGTCATGGCGCGACCGGCACGGGGACGGTCGTCCTGCTGCCTCCCGGGGTCCCCCACGACGGCCGGACGGTCACCGCGGGCGGCTTCCGCAAGCGGGTGCTCTACCTCGACACGTCCGTGCTTCCCGAGCGGCTGACCGGCCGCGCGGTGGACCGGCCACTGCTCGACGACGCCCTGTTGCGCCGGCGCATCCACCAGCTGCACACGGCCCTGGACGCCACCGGCGACACGTTCGAGGCCGAGTCCCGGCTGGTGTTCATACGGGAGCGGCTGCACGGGCACCTCGACACCTGGCGGCCGTGCACGCCCGGCCGCGAGGGAAGCCGGCTGGCCGCCGAGTTGCGGGAGCTGCTCGACGCCCGCGTCAGCGCCGGCCTCTCGCTGCAGGAGGCCGCCGCCACCCTGCACGCCCACCCCACGCATCTGATCCGCTGCTTCAAGCAGACCTACGGGCTGCCGCCGCATACCTATCTGACCGGAAAGCGGATCGAGCGGGCGCGCCGGCTGCTGCTCGACGGCCGACGGCCGGCCGCGGTCGCGGCGGCGGTCGGCTTCCACGACCAGGCGCATCTGAACCGGCACTTCACCCGGCACATGGGCACGACACCGGCACGGTTCGCCGCGGGGGCGGACCGCGCACGGCCGTAGGTCAGGTGCCCGTAGTGGTGGCCTCGAAGTCGCGGACGAAGCGGGTCAGCAGGCGGGCCGGGGCGGCGCGGTCCGCGGTGGACCAGCCGGCGGTGGACTCGGCGATGACCCGGCAGCGGAAGCCGCGGATCCGCGCGAGGACGTCCCGCCCCTCCTGAGGGGGGACGAACAGCGAGCGACGGCCGTCCCGCTGATCGACCCCGCGCCGAAGCAGCCCGGCCTCCATGGCCTGCGCGGTCGGCCGACTGGACCTCGGCTGGTCGACGCCGAGCAGCGCGGCGGTCCGCACGCACGGTGAGCCACAACTCGACGGCATCATCGCGGAGTGCGCGGCCGGCGGCTGGACCCGTCGCGCCGCGCTCCCCGCGCCGGCCCTCACCGACGAGGGCCGCGCCGCGCACGCGGAGGCGGCGACCCGCATCGCGGTCGCCCGGGCGCCGGCGGGGGCATGACCCAGGGCCGTTCCCCAAGACCGCACTTCGGGTCGCGCCGGCCGGGAAAGACCGTCATTTCGGCCAATTCACCTTCGCAACAGGTTTGTTGCGCTGCGTGGCTGCCTACAGTCCCGCCATGAGGCATGGGCGTGACGCGGTGGACGGCCGGGTGCTGGTGGCCGGGTCCTACTCGGTGGATCTGGTGTTCCGGGAGCCGGCGGAACCCGTCGCGTACGGGAAGGAAGTGTGGGCCGACGGCTTCGGGATGGCGCCCGGTGGGGCGTACACCCTCGCCATGGGGCTGCGGCGGCTGGGCCGGGAGGTCGTCTGGGCGACGGACTTCGGTACCGACCCGTTCAGCCGGGAGGTGCTGGCCGCCGCGCGCCACGAGGGCCTGGACGAGCGGGGCTTCCGGCACCATCCGGGCCCCGTGCGCAGGGTGACGGTTGCCCTGTCCCGGCCGGAGGACCGCGCCATGGTCTCCTACGAAGACCCGGTCGCCGTCCGCCCGTTGGCCGAACTGATCGAGACACACCGGCCGGCGCTGGTGATGCTGCCGCATCTCCAGTACGGGGCCGAGGTGTCCGCGGCGCTGGACGTTGCCGACCGCGTCGGGGCGGAGGTCTTCATGGACTGCCAGGACTTCGCCGGCACGGTGGATGTGCCGGAGGTGGCGAAGGTGCTCGGCAGGGTGGCCGTGTTCGCCCCCAACGCCGCGGAGGCGCTGCGGGTGACGGGGGCCGGTTCCGTGGCGGACGCGGTCGAGGTGCTGGCCGGGCTCGTGCGCACCGTCGTGGTCAAGCAGGACGCCGCGGGCGCCCTGGCCGCCGAGCACGGGGTACGGCTCGCGCAGCCGTCGGTGCCGGTGGAGGTCGTGGACACCACGGGCGCGGGAGACTGCTTCAACGTGGGCTTCGTGCACCGGCGGCTGGCGGGCGGGACGCTCGCCGAGTGCCTGGCCGCCGGTGTCGCCTGCGGCGCGGCGGCCGTCACGGCCGCGGGTTCGGCCGCCGCACCGGACGCGGCGGGCCTGGAGCGCTGGCTCGCGCGTCTCCCCGGATGACCGCGCGCACCCTCACACACCACGGCTGAGCGTCTTCCGCGTTCCACCACCCACGGCATCCGAGGACAACGGGGGCACCATGACATCGCTGCGACCGGACGAGCGGCCCGCCCCCGCACCGAAGGTGCTCGTCACCGACCTGGACGGCACCCTGCTCGGCGGTGACCGCGCGGACCGCCGGCGGCTGCGGGCGGCGCTGGACCGGCACCCCGAGGTGACCGTGGTGTTCGCCACCGGCCGCTCACTGGCGTCGGTCGAGCGGATCCTGGACCGGGACCCGCTGGTCCCCCGGCCCCGGTGGATCATCGCCGACGTCGGGGCGAGCGTGATCGACGGATCGGACCGGAGCCGCGTCGACGTGGTGCAGAACCAGCTGCGCGAAGGCTGGCCGGGACACCGGCGGGTGCGTGAGCGGATGGCACGGTTCCCGGAGCTGGAGTACCAGGAAGGGGTGGTCCAGGAGGGCCGCTGCTCGTTCTTCCTGCGACCCGGGCGGCTCACCGACGACATCGCCGCCGCGGTGAGGGAGTTGGGCTGCGGATGGACGTACTCGGCGGGGCGCTACTTCGACGTGCTGCCCGCCGCGGCGAGCAAGGGCCGGGCGCTCGCCCTGCTCGCCCGCAAACTCCAGTGGTCCATGCAGTCGGTGCTGGTGGCGGGCGACTCGCTCAACGACCTGTCGCTGTTCGAACTCGGCGCCCACGGCGTCCTGATGAGCGAGGCGGAACCGGCCCTGCGGAAGCGGATCGCGGACCGCACCGAGGTGTACCGGCCGGACCGGGCCGGTGCGGCCGGCATCCTCGCCGCCCTGGAGGGCCTGGGCTGGATCGAGCGCACGCACGACGTGGTGGTGGGGTACCACCGGCCGCCGGTGCGCTGGGCCGACGGGCGGTGGCGGCGGCCGGTGAGCCCCAACGGCGTACTGCCCACCCTGCAGGGCCTCTTCGGCACCGACGGGCCGGACGGGGTGTGGGCCACCGCGCTGGTCGAGGACGGCACCGCACCGCACGCCGCTCCGGAGTCCGGCCGTCCGCACCGCACCGGGCTTCCGCTGGCGTTCCTGCCGGTGGACGGCGCGCAGTGGACGCAGTACTTCCACCGCGCCTGCAAGGAGACGCTGTGGCCGGTGCTGATGTCGCAGCCCGGCCGGATGCGGTACAGCGCCTCGGCCTGGCGCCACTACGAACGGTTCAACGCCCGCTTCGCCGACCACCTCAGCGCCCATGCGGCCCGTGACGCCACGGTCTGGCTGCACGACTACAACCTGTGGCTGGTGCCCGGCATGCTGCGCGCCACGCGCCCGGACCTGCGGCTGGGGCTGTTCCACCACACGCCCTTTCCCCCGGCGGACGCCTTCAACCGGCTGCCGACGGCGGGGCAGCTGCGCGAGTCCCTCGCCTGCCTGGACTGGGCCGGGTTCCACACCGAGGCGTTCGCCGGCCACTTCCGGCAGGTGCTGGCCGGTGCCGCGCCGATGCCGCGTACGGGTGTGCATCCGCTGGGCATCGACCGCCGGGCCGTCGAAGAGCTGGCCCGCGCGCGCAACGTCCGCGCCGGTAGGGCCCGCGGCGGGCCGCTCCTGGTCCTGTCGGTGGAACGGCTCGACTATGCCAAGGCCCCGCTGGAGAAGGTCCGGGCGATCGACACACTGCTCACCCAGCGACCGTCACTGCGCGGCAGGTTGGTGTTCCGGCTGGTGTGCCCGCCGCCGGAGCCGGGGATCCGGATCCACGACGCCACCCGGGCGGCCCTGGAACACGCCATCGACGAGGTCAACGGCCACTGGGACAACGGGAGTTGGCGGCCGGTCGACTATCTGCCACGGGCCCTGCCGTTCGCCGAGGTGGTCGACCAGTACCTCGCGGCGGAGGTGTTCTGGGTGACCTCTCTCCAGGACGGGATGAACCTCACCGCGAAGGAATTCATCGCCAGCCACGCCGCGACCGGCCGTCCCGGGGTCCTCATCCTCTCCCGGCACACCGGCGCGGCCGCCCAACTGGGCACCGCGGCACTGCTCACCGACCCGCGCTCACCGCAGGACCTCGTCGACACGCTGCACCGGGCGCTGACCATGACGCCCGGCGAACGCACCGCCCACCTCGGCCGCCTGGCGGCGCTGCTCGACGATCCATCGCCCGCCCGGTGGGCCCGCGACATCCTCACGGCCATCGGGGAAGCGGCGGCGGACCGGCGGCCCCGGGCGTAGCTCCGTAGGTGACATGACGTCAGGACGGCCCGACACCGGTACCGGCCTGGCCGAATTTCCCCCCTTGACCCAGGGTGCACAGGCACGCACAGCGGGTATCACCTCTCCGCACCACTTCTCCGCGGAGCTTCTCCGCACCACTTCTCCGCGCCACTCCTCCGCGGCGCTTCTCCGCACCTCCCCCTTTCTCTCCTTCTCCCCCTTCGCGCCTCACCCTTCCGCGCTCCCGGGAGCCGCTCATGAAGCACACCCACCCCCAGCCCGGCGACATCGGGCTCACCCGCATCAACGGCGTCACCGGCCGGCTGATCCGCTTCGGCCAGTGGATCAACGGCGACGGCTTCGCCGACTACGAACACGCCTTCCTGGTCCTGCCCGACGACCGGCTGCTGGAGGCCGAGCCGGGCGGCGCGCGCATCCGGCCGCTCACCTGGTACGACGACGCCGAGGTGCTCTACGTCTGCCCGGAAGGGCTCACCGCACAGCAGCGCTCGGCCATCTGCCGGGCCGCCACGCGCTATGTCGGCGTGCCCTACAGCTTCCTCGACTACCTCGCGATCGCCACGCACCGCTTCCATGTGCCCGTGCCGGGCCTGCGCCGCTATGTCGCCAGCACCCGGCACATGATCTGCTCCCAGCTCGTCGACCAGTGTTACCAGGACGGCGGGGTGCACCTCTTCGCGGACGGCCGCTGGTCCGGCTATGTGACGCCGATGGCGCTGTACACGCTGCTGGCCACCGACTGAGCGGGCGGCCGGGGGCGGCGGTCCGTTCCACGGCGCCTCACCCCCGGCCGTCTCCCGACGCCGTCACCGGCCCCATCGCCCGGCCCGTCAGGTGCCGGGCTTGCGTCCGTAGACGTGGACGTCGTCGCCGGTCCGCAGCAGGGACCAGTACTTCGCGGCGTCGCCGCTGCGCATGTTGACGCAGCCGTGCGAGCCGGGGGCCGACCAGACGCTGCCGCTGATGGAGTGGAAGGCCTGACCGCCGTCGAAGAACTGGCTGTACGGCATGGCCACGTGGTACAGCGTCGAGACGTGGTGCAGATGGCGCCAGTAGATCTTCTTGGCGCCGGTGCGGGTCTCGTACCCGTCCCGGCCGCTGCGGATCGGCACCGGCCCGTAGACCAGCCGGGAGCCGTCCTGGATCCAGCTGAGCTGACGGGTGAGGTCGACGCAGGCGATGCGGCCCTTGGTGGTCGGGCAGTGGTGCGCCTTGTTCGGGTGGTGGCCGGCCGCCCGCTGCTGGGTGACCAGACTCATCACGCCCCAGGTGACGGGCCCGGCGTAACCGATGTTCGGGGTGATGCCGTGGCTGGTCTGGAAGGCCCGGATCGCGCGGCAGTCGGCGGCCGACTGCCGGCCGTCCACGGGCAGTCCGAGGAAGCGTTCGGCCTGCTTCTGGTACGGGCCGCGGGACGCGGTGCAGGCCGAGGCCGCGGTGGCGGCCTGGGCCGGGGCGCCGAGGGCGACCGTCAGCGGAACGGTCAGCGTGGTGAGGGCGAGCGCGGCGGCGGCCCGGCGTCCGGCACGGGGCCGCGTCGGGATGCGCCGGGGTATGCGCAGCGAGAATCGTCTTTTCATGCCCGGTAGGACTGTTTGCCCCACCTGGTGGTTGCAGCCGTGACCGACCCGGAATATCGGATACGCCGGATCCGGCCGCCGGTGGTCTCCGGGGTGGTGAGGGGACGGACCGGCCTCCCACGATTCGTGCCCCGGGCTTGCGACGATGGGCACGCCGCGGGGGAACTGTGTCGCCGCCAAGGAGGCTGTCATGACCGCCAGCACGGACCTGCTCGTCGATGCCTTCGGCCGTATCCGGGAGGCCGTCGAGGAGGCGGTCACCGGACTCGGTCCGGACGAGCTCAGCACCCGTCCCGAGGACGACGCCAACTCGATCGGCTGGCTGGTCTGGCATCTGACCCGGATCCAGGACGATCACCTGGCCGGGGTGGCCGGCACCGAGCAGCTGTGGACGTCGGACGGCTGGTACGAGCGCTTCGGCCTGCCGTTCCCGGCCGATGACACCGGTTACGGCCACTCCCGCAAGGAGGTGGCGGCGGTGAAGGACCTCAGCGAGGAGCTGCTCACCGGCTATCACGAGGTCGTCCACGACACCACGGTGCAGTATCTGGCCGGCATCGCCGACAAGGACCTGAAGCGCGTCGTCGACCGGTCCTGGACGCCGTCGGTCACCATGGGCGTCCGCCTCGTCAGCGTGATCGCCGACGGTCTGCAGCACGCGGGACAGGCGGCGTACGTACGGGGGCTGCTCGGGTACTGAGGGCGCCGCCGACGGGGCTCAGGTCCGCGGGGGCAGGCGGTGCAGTTCGACCCCGGTCAGCCGGCCGGAGGCGAGCTCCACGGTCATGTACGTGCAGTACGGCTGGCGTCGGCGGTCGGTCGGGGAGCCGGGATTGAGCAGGCGCAGCCGGCCGTCGGCGACCGAGTCCCAGGGGATGTGGCTGTGCCCGAAGATCAGGACGTCGAGGTCGGGGAAGCGGGCGGCGCAGCGGCGCTCCCGGCCCTGGGCGGGGCCGGTTTCGTGCACCACGCCGAACCGCAGGCCCGCCAGGTCGGCGTGGGCCACCTCGGGCAGCCGGGCGCGCAGTTCCGGGCCGTCGTTGTTGCCGTACACCCCGATCAGCCGCCGGGCGCGGGTCTGGAGCAGGTCCAGGGTGGCGGTGTCGACCCAGTCCCCGGCGTGCAGGACGGCATCGGCGCGCGGTACCTCGTCGAGCAGCTGGGGCGGCAGGGCCTTGGCGCGCTTGGGCAGATGGGTGTCGGAGAGGAGCAGGAGTCGCACGGCCCCGACGGTAGCCCTCCCCCGGCCGCCCGGCATGTCGGCGTGCGCCCCTGCCCGGCTGGCTGTGCGCCCCCTGTCCCGTGCGCCGCGGGTCAGCGTTCCTGGGCGGTCGGCCGGACCGTGATCTCGTTGATGGCGACATGGGCCGGCTGGGTGACCATGAAGGTGAGGGAGCGGGCGATGTCCTCGGCCCGCAGCCAGCTCTCCTGCGGCATCCCGTGCGCCGCGGCGGCCTGGCTGCCGAGCGTCATCTCCGTGGTGGTCATGCCCGGTTCGACCAGTCCGACCCGGACGCCGCGGCCGGTCACCTCCTGCCGCAGCGCTTCGCTGAAGGAGCACACCGCGTGCTTGGTGGCGGAGTAGACGCTGTTGTCCTTCCGGGGCACCCGCCCGGCGACCGAGCTGACGGTCACCAGGTCGGCGACGCCGCGCGGGGCGTCGGTCGCGGCGCGGAGCAGATGCGGGAGCGCGGCGTGCGACATCCGCAGCACCGTCCGGAGGTTGAGGTCGACCATCCGGTCCCAGTCCTCGGGGTCGCTCTGCTCGACGGGGCTGCGTGCGCCGTAGCCCGCGTTGTTGACCAGGATGTCGAGCCGCCCGAAGCGGGCGACGGTCTCGTCGACGGTGCGCTGCGGCAGGGCGGGGTCGGTCAGGTCGGCGGCCACCGCCAGGGACGGAACGCCCAGCTCGTCGAGGGTCGCGGTGAGTTCCGCCAGCCGTGCGCGGCGGCGGGCGACCAGTGCGACGGACGCGCCCGCGCGGGCCAGGGCCAGCGCGGTGGCCGCGCCGATGCCGCTGGAGGCGCCGGTGACCAGCGCCACGGTGCCGGCCAGCGGTGCGCGGCCGGCGCGACCGGGCGCCCCTGCGGTCCCGGACCCGCCCGCCGCGCTGCTGTGGCCGCTCTCTTCGGTGTGCATGTCCGCCGCTCCTCCTGGTCGCTCGCCTCGGGGACCTTGATCGCTCGCCCGCGCGTCCTTGGTCACGCGCGAGGCGAGCCGGCCGGTCCCGCCCTGCCCGTACCCCTCCTCGGGGCGGAATCACCCGGGGAGCCCGGTGGCGGGCGGTCTTTGCGCTTCATGGGTGAGGCCCGGCAGGCATGGTGTGCCTGCCGGGCGGTGGGTCCGGCGGGGGTCAGTGGGCGGCGAGTTCGCGCGGGAGGTGGTTGCGCTGGAGGAAGGACTGCAGGGTGCGGTCCCAGGTGCGGGCGAAGCCCAGGGCGAGTTCGGTCGTGCCCCGTACCGGGAGCGGGAGGTGCCGTTCGGCGGCGAAGCCCATCATGCGGGCGACGGCGCGCCAGAGCCGGGCGTCGGTGCTGCGGCCGACCGCGGCGTGGTGCACGGCCAGCAGGTGGGCGGCGAGCTCGTCGCCCGCGCCGGCCGCGAACCGCCACCAGTACAGGGCGCTGTCCCACTTGTCGAGCGTGTAGAGGAGGCAGGCGAAGGTGCGTGCGCCGGCCGCGTCGTAGTCCGCCGCGAAGGCGCCGAGGGTGTCGATGTCCTTGGAGCGGAGCACGACGTGGCACAGCCGCCGGGCCTCGGCGAGGACGGCTGCGGGCGGGACGCCCGCGTCGAGGAGGGGGGTGGGGCGGCGGCGCCGGCGTCCGCGGGCGGCGGCCGGGCGTACGGGGGTGGGGCGGATGCCGCCGACCGGCCCGCGGGTGACGGGGTCGGGTTCCCGGCCGGTGCCGTCGGCGATGCGGGCGGCCAGCCGCTGGGTGAAGGCCACCGGGTCGTGGTCGGCGAACTCCCGGCCGATGGCCTCGGCCTGCCGGCGCAGCAGGTCCACGAGCAGGTCGTCGGGCATCACGCGTCCTCTCCGGTCCCGCAGGAACCGTTCGTCATCATCTCTTTGAGCCGTTGCAGGCCGATGCTGGTGCTGACCTTGGCGGCGCCCGGGGTGGTGTGGAGCCGCTCGGCGATCTGCTCGTAGGAGAGGCCCGCGAGGTGGCGCAGGCGCACGGAGTTGGCCTGCAGCGGCGCGGTGGCCTCCAGGGCGTCCAGGGCGAGGTCGAGCGGTTCGCAACTGCGCAGCTCCTGGAGGTAGGCGGTGTCCGGCGGGTCGGCGTAGGGCTGGACCCGGCTGTTGCGGATCTCGCGGCGGTAGAAGTCGGAGATCACACCGTGCAGGATCGTGTAGGTCATGGCCTTGGGGTTGACGTGGGCGAGGATGCGTTCCCATTTGACGTACATGCGGCGGCCGGCTTCCAGCGTGGCCTCCTCGGCGTCCCGGCGGTCCCTGAGCCGGGAGGCGGCGACGGCGAGGAGGGCCTTCTGCTCGCGCTGGAAGAAGACCTCGAAGTCCAGTGGCAGGTCGGTGGGGCTGGCCAGGGGAGAGTGCTCGTTCACCGGCTCTCCTCACAGCGGGAGCCGGCCGTGGGCCGCAGTGGCGGCGGGATGACGTCCGGGAACGCGCCGGGGCGCGGGCGGTACGGGCCGAGGGGGCCGCGCGGGGCCGGGCCGGTGTACGGACGGGCGGGGGCGTACGGGTGCTCCGCGCGGGCCTGCGAGGCGGCGCGGACCACGCGGCGGACAAGGGCGTCGAGTCCTGTGGCGGTCAACCGGTAGGCGCCGACCAGTGCCAGCGCGTACCAGGGCCATTCGTGCCGCAAGTGCTCCACGAGCCCTCCCTTCTTGTGAGGTGCAGCCCCGCTCCGCGTCGTTGCGGAGGGGGCGGAACGGAAAGCCGTTCCTGTCCCTCTCACCGATGAGAGGGGGCCTCAGGGTTAATCAGGCTTCGCACAGAATCAGCAGAAAGTGATCGATCAATTGCACACTGTGCTTCCGACCTGCACTTTTGTGCATGCGGCGTGATCAATGCCACATTGACGTGAGGTTTAATCACGGGTAACTAGCGTTCGAAACCCGGGGGTTGGGTTCGCGCCGAACGCGACGGTGCGTCAGCAGCACCGCGCTCACCGGCGATGCGGGCCGCGGCCCGCACACCCCGCGGCCCGACGAGCCGTAGCACTGGCCAGAGGTCTGTGCGCGGTGCGTGCGTGCCTGCGCAGCGCATGCACCAAGAGCTCCGGATGCGCTCGGCGGACACCCCCCGGAGCCGGTGGGTGATCGCCGGCAGCACCGGAGGGATGCGCCACGGCACGGGGGTTGCGCCCCTGCCGGTCACAGCGGGTGCACCCTCCGCAGGCACGGCCGGGCCGCCGCGACAAGGGGGCAGGGCGGGCCGCGGCGGCGCTACCGCGCGCTCTCCCGGGCCGAACTCGGCGCGTGGTTGTCTCTTGCCCGTCGAATTCACGGCGCCGCACCGGGAATTCGCCGACGAGTGCACGAACACCCCGCACCACCGCACTCGGCCGCGAAATCCGATACGGCGTCAGGTGTCCCGAAGAGCCGCCAGGAAACTGCGCGGCGAGCGAGGGGAGCAACGCATGGAATTTCCTCAGGTATCGGAATCGACCGCCCGGGGTGAGTTCCGGGGCAATGGAGTCCGGGGCATCACGGCGGCGGCCGTCCTGCTGGCGGCCGGGGCGCTGAACGTGGCGACGGAGCAGCCCGCGGACGCGGTGAGCGGCGGCACCTGGAACCGGCTGGCCGGGTGCGAGAGCGGCGGGAACTGGCGGATCGACACCGGCAACGGATTCTCCGGAGGGCTGCAACTCGCCCACCGCACCTGGCGCTCGTTCGGCGGCCAGGCGTACGGCTCGCGCGCCGCGCACGCCAGCCGTGCACGGCAGATCCAGGTGGCGGAACGGGTGTTGGCGCGCCAGGGCTGGGGGGCCTGGCCCGCCTGCTCGGCCCGCCTGGGGCTCAACTCGGCGGCCCGGCACACCACTCCACGGTCCGGCACCGCGCACCTGGCACCCCGGCGGCACGTCCAGGCGCCGGCCCGCTCCCGGGTCCACCACCCGCAGTTCCACGAAAAGCGGTACAAGGCCATTCGGCACCGGAGTGCCCACGGCCCGATCGTCGTCAATTCCGGCGATACGGTGAGCAGTATCGCCGCCGCCCACGGATTCCGCTGGCAGGAATTCTACCGGGCCAATCGCAAGGTGATCGGTGCGAATCCGCACCTCATTTTCCCGGGGACCCGGCTCGCCGTACCGCGCTCGCACTCCGGCGCCACCGAGTGAATTCGGTAGCCACCGAAGGGCGTGGGGGAATTCCTGGAGGTCCGGCGCGCCGGACCGTCCGGGCAACCCTGCTCACCGGCTTACCGGTTGACGCACGGTGAGGGTCGCAGGCCGTCCGTGGCGCCGCGGACGGCCTGCCCGCATGCCCGGCCGGGGGCCGGGCCCGCGGGCGGACGGGTGCGGGCCGCGCCGAGGGCGTTCCCCTCAGGCGGTCGCGTACACGCGGGTGGCGAACTCGGCGATCTGGCGGTCGCTGAGGTTCTTGGCCAGGTTCTGTTCGGTGATCATGCCCACCAGACGGTGGCCACCGGCGACGTCGATCACCGGCAGACGCTTGATGTGGTGGTTCTCCATGGTCTGCAGGACCTCGTTGGCGTCCGCGTCGGCGTCGATCCAGTGCAGTTCCCCGCCCAGCGAACCGGCCTGCACGGTCGCCGGATCCACACCTTCGGCACAGCAGGTGATGACGATGTCGCGGTCGGTGATCATGCCCATGAGCTTGTTGTTGTCACCGCAGATGGGCAGGGCTCCGACTTCCAGGTCGCGCATCATCTTGGCCGCGTCCTGCAGCGATTCGTGCGCGCCGATACAGCGCACACCGCCGGTCATGATCTCTCGGGCTCGCAGCTTGCCGGCCATGATTCCTCCCGTCTCAGGAGCGTTGCTTGCCTCGCCCTTCGATGACACCACGAATGGCCCCCCGACGCTTCCCGGGAACGGCCCCGGCCGAGCCACCCCCGGCGTAGGCTCAAAACCCGTGACGCCGAACCCCTTCTTCGAGCCGAGTGATCTTCCCTACGAGCTGCCGCCCTTCGCGCGGATCCGCACCGATCACTATCTGCCCGCCTTCGAACGCGGCATGGCCGAGCAGCTGGACGAGGTCGCGGCGATCGCCGGCCGGACCGGGCCGCCGACCTTCGAGAACACCGTGGAGGCACTGGAACGCAGCGGTGCGCTGCTGGACCGGGTGCGGCGGGTGTTCTTCCTCAAGGCCGGGGCGGACACCGACGACGAGATCGAGGCGCTGGAGGCGGAGATCGCGCCCCGGCTGGCCGCCCACGACGACGCGCTGCTGCTCGACCCCGGCCTGTTCGCGCATCTGGACGCGCTGTACGCCCGGCGCGAGCAGCTCGGCCTGGACCCGGAACAACTGCGGCTGCTGGAACGCCACCACACCCTCCGGGTACGGGCCGGCGCGCGGCTCACGGCCGTACAGCAGCGCCGGTTGCGGGAGATCAACGGCGAGCTGGCGACGCTGTCCACGCGGTTCGAGCAGAACGTCCGGGCGGCCACCGCCGCCGCGGCGCTGATCGTGGACAGCGCCGGGGAGCTGTCCGGCCTCCCCGAGGCTCAGATCGCCGCCGCGGCGGAGAACGCCCGGGCGCTGGGCCACGCGGGCCGGTTCGCGCTGGTGCTGAAGAACTTCACCCAGCAGACCGAGCTGGCCGCGCTGGACGACCCCGCGCTGCGGGAACGGCTGCTCGCCGCCTCCCTGGGCCGCGGCACCGACAGCAACGGCCCGGTCGCCGTGGCACTGGCCCGGCTGCGCGCCGAACGTGCCGCGCTGCTCGGCCACGCCAGCCACGCCGCCTGGGAGGTCGCCGACCGGACGGCCGGCACCACGGACGCGGTGGAGGAGATGTTCGCCCGGCTGACCGGGCCCGCCCTCGCCAATGCGGAACGGGAGGCCGCGGCGCTGGCCGAGGCAGCCGGGGTGCCGAAGATCCGCGCGGCCGACTGGCAGTACTACGCGGAACGGGTCCGCAAGGAGCGGTTCCACCTCGACGCGGCCGACCTGCGGCCCTATCTGGAGCTGGAGACCGTACTGCACGACGGGGTGTTCCACGCCGCCGGGCTGGTCTACGGCATCACCTTCACCGAGCGGCCCGACCTGGTCGCCTACCACCCGGACGCCCGGGTCTTCGAGGTGCACGACGCGGACGGCGGCCCGCTCGGCCTGTTCCTCGGCGACTTCCATTCCCGCCCGTCCAAACGGGGCGGTGCCTGGATGAACTCGCTGATCCTCCAGTCCGCTCTGCTGGGTCAGCGGCCGGTGGTCGTGAACAACCTGAACATCGCCAAACCGCCGGCCGGCGAACCGGTGCTGATGACCTGGAGCGAAGTCACCACGCTCTTCCACGAGTTCGGGCATGCGCTGCACGCGCTGTTCTCGGACGTCCGGTATCCGCTGCTGTCCGGTACCCAGGTGCCGCGGGATTTCGTGGAATTCCCCTCCCAGGTCAACGAGATGTGGGCGGAACGGCCCGAGGTGCTCGCGCACTACGCCCGGCACCACCGCACCGGCGAGCCGATGCCCGCCGAGCTGCCGGCCCGGCTGCGCGCGGCGACGACCTTCGGCGCGGGCTTCCGGATGGTGGAGCACCAGGCCGCCGCGGTGCTGGACTGGGCCTGGCACTCGCTGTCCGCGGACGACGGCCTGCCGGACGCCGACCAGGCCGAGGCGTTCGAGGCGGCCGCCCTGGAGCGCGCGGGCCTGGCGTCGGCGGCGATCCCGCCGCGCTACCGCACCGGCTACTTCAACCACATCTTCGCCCACGGCTACGCGGCCGGCTACTACGGCTACCGCTGGGCCGAGGTGCTGGACGCGGACACCGTGCGGTGGTTCCGGGAGAACGGGCGGCCGGTCCGTGAGAGCGGGGAGATCTTCCGCCGCGAACTCCTCGCCCGGGGCGGCAGCGTCGACGCCATGGCAGCCTTCCGTGCGGTGGTCGGACGCGATGCGGACATCGCCCCGCTGCTGGCCCGGCACGGACTGGACGGCCCCGGGACGGACGGCCCCGGGCCGGCAGGCTGATTCCCGTGGTTCCCGGGGCCCGCGGCAGGGCCGGGCGGCTCAGGCGGCCAGGAACCGGTCCTGCTGCGCGCCGTGCAGCCGGCCCGGCGGGAGCTTGCGGCCGAAGGCGACCAGCAACAGGTCCTGGGCGCTGCCGGTCAGCGGGGTGCCGGTGCCGAAGGACCAGTCGAGGTCGTCGGCGTGCAGGGCGAGACCGCGGAGGTCGGCGCCGAAGAACTTGGCGGACCGCGGGGTGACGTGGTCCAGCAGGATGCGCAGCCGGTCCTCGGGGACCCGGCGGTCGATGCCCAGGGGGACGGTGATGTCGAGGCCGTGGACGACGTCGTGGCCCAGGGCCGAGGCGAGCCCGCCGACCGGCGGCTTCCAGGGGTGGTGCGCGTGATCCCGCAGGAAGCCGGCGAGCTGCCGCGGGGTGGCGGCCGCCGCGTCCTTGCGGGCGAGCCGGTCGGCCATCCTGTTGATGTTCCCGCCGGACTTGAGGAGCTCGGCCGCCACCTTGGGCAGCGGGTGACGGAAGCCCATCGACATGTGGGCCGCGACCTCGCGCACCCGCCAGCCCGCGCACAGCGTCGGCGCGTCCCACCGCGCCTCCGGCAGGCCGTCCAACATGTCCGCCAGCTCCCGGCGTTCGGCCGCTATCGCCGCTCTGATGTCCATACCGTCCATACCGTCAAGGATCTTGTTCCGTCGGCCATAAGTCCAAGAGCAACTGGTTCTGCCTGCCAGAAGCAGTGGTTATGGGGCTGGTTAGGATCGCCGGCATGGAACTCCACCAGCTCCGGTACTTCGTCGCGGTCGTGGAGGAGGGCGGCTTCACCCGGGCCGCCGCCCGGCTGCACCTGGCCCAGCCGGGGGTGAGCGCACAGATCCGGCAGCTCGAACGGGAGCTGGGACAGCCGCTGTTGGACCGTTCCGGCCGCCGGGTGACGGTGACGGAGGTGGGCGAGGCGGTCCTCGGGTACGCCCGGGCCGCGCTCGCCGCCGTCGACGGGATCCGGCACACCGTCGACGAGTTCACCGGGCTGCTGCGCGGCCGGGTCGCGCTCGGCCTGGTCTCGGGCGCGGCCCTCGACGCCTTCGAGGTGCCGGCCCTGCTGGCCGCCTTCCACGACGACCATCCTCAGGTGGAGATCTCCCTGACCGAGGACACCTCGGAGCGGATGCTGGCCGCGCTGCGCGGCGGGGAGCTCGACCTCGCGGTCATCGGGCTGGCGCAGGAGGAGGCGCCGCCGGGCGTCTCGCTGCGCCTGGTGGTCGACCAGCCGCTGGTCGCCGCGGTGGCCCCGGGCGATCCGCTGCTCACCCCGCCGGACCGGGCCGCTGTTCCGCTGGCCGAGCTCCAGGGGCGTCCGCTGATCAGCCTGCCGCGCGGGACCGGCCTGCGCGGGGTGCTGGAGCGGGCCTGTGCCCAGGCCGGTATCCGGCCGCGGATCGCGTTCGAGGCGGCGGCCCCGGCGGTGCTGGCGCAGCTCGCCGCGCGGGGGCTGGGGGTGGCGGTGATCCCGGCGCTGCCGCCGGACGTCGTGGCGGGCCACGGGCTGCGGACCCTCGCCCTCACCGATCCGAAGCCGCGCGGCCGGGTCGCCCTGGCCTGGCGGACGGCGGGCCCGGCCACGCCCGCGGCCCGGGCGCTGCGCGACCGGCTGCACACGGCCCTGCCGGTGCCGGCGGGCGGGGACGAGGGACCGGCCGGGCCGGCCCGGGATCACCAGGGGCTGGGCGCGTAGTCCTTGAGGAAGCAGCCGTGCAGGTCCTCGCCCTGTTCGCCGCGGACGATGGGGTCGTAGACCCGGGCCGCGCCGTCGACCAGGTCGAGCGGGGCGTGGAAGCCCTCCTCGGCCAGCCGCATCTTCTCGGGGTGCGGGCGTTCGTCGGTGATCCAGCCGGTGTCGACGGCGGTCATGAGGATGCCGTCGGTCTCCAGCATTTCCCGGGCGCTGGTGCGGGTGAGCATGTTCAGCGCGGCCTTGGCCATGTTGGTGTGCGGGTGGCCGGGGCCCTTGTAGCCGCGGCTGAACTGCCCTTCCATGGCGGACACGTTGACCACGTACTTGCGGCGCGCGGGGGATCCGGCGAGCGCCGGGCGCAGCCGGCTCACCAGCAGGAACGGTGCGGTCATATTGCACAGCTGGACCTCCAGCAGCTCGACCGGGTCGACCTCGTCGACCTTCTGGATCCAGCTGTTGGTGGCGTGCAGGTCCGGTACCAGCCCGCCGGCGTCGATCGCGGTGCCCGCGGCGATCCGCGCGGGGGTCGCGGAGCCGGTGGTCAGGGCGAGTGCGGTGACGTCCTCGGCGGTCAGGGCGCCGGTGGTACCCGGGGCGGCGGGCAGTGCCGCGGGAGCGCCGCTGCCGAAGTGGCCGAGGACCAAGGAGGCGGGCAGTTCGCCGGCGGGCAGCGGCGCGGACTCGGCGGCGAGGAGCTGGCCGTACGCCTCGGGTGAGCGGCGCACGGTCTGGGCGGCGTTGTTGATGAGGATGTCGAGCGGGCCTTCGGCGGCGACCGCGTCGGCGAGCGCGAGGACCTGCGCCGGGTCGCGCAGGTCGATGCCGACGATCTTCAGCCGGTGCAGCCAGTCGGCGCTGTCGGGCATGGCCGTGAAGCGGCGGATCGCGTCGTGGGGGAAGCGGGTGGTGATCGTGGTGTGCGCGCCGTCGCGCAGCAGCCGCAGCGCGATGTACATGCCGATCTTGGCGCGGCCGCCGGTGAGCAGGGCGCGCCGGCCGGTGAGGTCGGTGCGGGCGTCGCGGCGGGCGCGGTTCTCCTTGGCGCAGTCGCGGCACAGCTGGTGGTAGAAGGCGTCGACCTCGGTGTAGCGGCTCTTGCAGACGTAGCAGGAGCGCGGGCGCGTCAGGATCCCGGCGATCTCCGTGGTGACGGAGCTGGTGAGGGCCAGGCCCTCGGTCTCGTCGTCGATCCGGTCGGGTGCGCCGGTGGCGGTGGCCGCGGTGACCGCCCGGTCGTTGGCCGTCTTCGCCGCCCGGGACTCCTGCCGCCGGCGCTGCTTGACCTTGCGGTAAATGCCGGCGGTGGCGCGGCGTATGGTGACCGCGTCGGGGTGGTCGATCGGCAGCGCGTCCAGCTCTTCGAGCACGCTCAGGCAGATGGCCATGCGCTCCGCGTCGATGCCCGTGCCCTCGGCCCGGCCTGTTTCGGTCACCGTCATTAGCCGCTGCCGCTTCCTGGATCTGTGTTCGATTGCTGTACCGGCGGAACTGTACGTAGCCGGGGCCGGGTCCGCCAAACCGGTGCGGGGCCCGGCGCGCTCACGCACCGGGCCCCGCACACCGCCGAGGGTGCCGTTCAGTTCACCGCGTCATGGCTCAGCTCGATGTCGCAGTCGCTCTGGCCGGCGGCGCCGAGCCGGAGCGGGGTGGCGACCGGCGGGTACCCGCTGGCGATCAGCGTGTACTCGCCGCTGTCGAGGTCGGTGAAGACGTACTCGCCGTCCTGGCCGCTGGTGGCGGTGCCGACCACGTTGCCCGCCGGGTCGAGCAGGGTCACCCGGGCGTCGTCCACCGGGGCGCCCTCGGGGGTGCGGACGGTGCCGCGGACCTGGGCGCCGAGCGTCAGCCGGACCTCGTACCAGTTGCGGGTGCCGACGGTGACCTCCACCTGGAGGGCGGAGGGGCGGTGCTGCTCGGCGCTGACGGCCAGGGTGTAGCTGCCCGGGGTCAGTTCCCCGAAGGCGAAGCCGCCGTCCTGGCCGGCCACACCGGAGGCCACGACCTCGCCGCGCACGTCGGTCGCCACGACCAGCGCGCCGGGCACCGGCTCGTCGCCCTTCTCCTCGCGGACCTCGCCGGCGAGCCCGGCGGCGCCGCTGAGCACCAGGTCGTAGGTGAGCGGTCCGTCGCCGACGACGACGGTCACGGCCTGCGGCTGCCGGGCACCGGCGGAGGCGATCAGCACATAGGTGCCGGCGCCCGTGGTGGGCAGCGCGTAGCCGCCGTCGGCCGTGGTCCGCGTACGACCGAGCTGCCGGCCGCCGACGCTGATCAGGGTGACCGCGGCGCCCGTCACCGGCTGTCCGGAGCCGTCCCGGACCGCGCCGCTGATGGCCGGTCCGGTGGCGTCGGCCGCGGCGGTCGCAGGGGTGTGCGCCGGTACCGGTACGGCGTCACCGGCCGGGGCGGCGGCGTGTGCAGCGGCTTCGGCCGGTTCGGCCGGGGCCTCGGCGGCGTCCGCGGCGGGCGGGGCCTCGCCGTTGGCCTCGGCCTCCGCCTGGGCCCGCGCCTGCAGTCCGGAGATCTGCCGCAGCGGCACCTCCTTGATGAACCACATCAGCAGGAACGCCAGCGCCACGACGACCGCGCCCATGAGGAACACGGTGTGCATCGAGTCGGCGAAGCCGCGCTTGAACGGCTCGGCGAGCCGCGGGTCGAGCTGCTGGATGAACGACGAATCGCTGAGCACGCCCGAGGAGTTGCCGTTGCCCGGGTGCTTGAGCATGTCCAGCACCGGCTTGTTGGCCGGGTCGTGCAGGACGGCGGGGTCGTGCAGGGCGGCCTGGAAGCGCTTGGTGCCCGCCGCGTCCCGGAACGCCGAGGCGATCTTGTCGCCGACGGTGCTGAACAGCACCGACAGGAAGATCGCGGTACCGGCGGTGGCGCCCATCTGCCGGAAGAAGGTGGACGACGCGGTCGCCACGCCCATGTCCTTGGGCGGCACGGCGTTCTGCACCGCCAGCACCAGGGTCTGCATGCAGCCGCCCAGGCCGAGGCCGAAGACGAGCATGTACGCCGTGGTCTCCCACAGCGGGGTGTCCCACTGGACGCGGTAGTGGAAGAGCAGCATCGCCGCGATCATCAGCGCGGTGCCGACGATGGGGAAGACCTTGTAGCGGCCGGTCTTGGCGGTGATCTGGCCGGACGCGATGGAGGCGATGAACATGCCCGCCATCAGCGGCAGCATCTCCAGGCCGGACCTGGTGGGGCTGGCGCCCTTCACGATCTGGAGGTACTGCGGGATCATCAGCATCCCGCCGAACATGCCCATGCCGATCAGCACGGACATCAGGCTGGTCTTGCTGAAGGTGCCGTTGCGGAACAGCCGCATCGGGATCAGCGCGTCCTCGCCGATCCACCGCTCCACGAAGATCCAGGCGATGATGCCGACCACGCCGATGACGTAACAGGCGATCGACCGGGACGAGTCCCAGCCCCACTCCCGGCCCTGCTCGGCGACGAGCAGCAGCGGGACGACGCCGACGGAGATGGTGAGCGCGCCCCACCAGTCGATGCGGTGGTCGCGCCGGGTGTGCGGGATGTTGAGGACCTTGGCGACGACGAACAGCGCGATGATGCCGACCGGCACGTTGACCAGGAAGACCCAGCGCCAGCCGGTGACGCCCAGCAGCTGGTCCTGGCCGGCCAGCGCGCCGCCGATCAGCGGTCCGGCGACGCTGGAGGTGGCGAAGGTGCCGAGCATGTAGCCCTGGTAGCGGGCGCGTTCGCGGGGCGGGACGATGTCACCGATGATCGCCAGCGCCAGCGACATCAGACCGCCGGCGCCCAGCCCCTGCACCGCGCGGAACGCGGCGAGTTCGGTCATCGAGGTGGAGAAGGTGCACAGCACCGAGCCGATGACGAAGATGCTGATCGCGGTGAGGTAGTAGGGCTTGCGGCCGTGCAGGTCGGACAGCTTGCCGTACAGCGGGGTGGCGATCGTCGAGGTGATCAGGTAGGCGGTGGTCGCCCAGGCCTGCTGGCTGAGGCCGTGCAGGTCGTCGGCGATGGTCCGGATGGACGTGCTGACGATGGTCTGGTCGAGCGCGGCGAGGAACATGCCGAGCATCAGGCCGCTGAGGATGGTGAGGATCTGACGGTGGGTCAGCACTCCGGACCCGGGTATCGCCTTGGCTCCCGCCTCGGGCGGGGAGGTGGTGCTCATGTACGTATCTCTCCCTGCTCCACGGCGGCACCCTGGTCTCCCCCGGGACCCAGCCGTGTGTGTTGTCGTGTCGCCATGTCCTCGTTGAGCCGGCCCAGCAGCCGGATGAGGTCGGCCCGGTCCTGGGGCGACCACGGCGCGAGGAGCGCGGCCAGTTCGGCGTCGCGCTGACGCCGGTAGTTCTCGAACGCGGCCCGTCCGGCGTCGGTCGCGGCCAGCAGTGACCCGCGGCGGTCCTCCGGGTCGGGACGGCGGGCCACCAGGCCGCGCTCGACCAGCGAACGCACCTGGCGGCTGACCGTGGACAGGTCCAGGAACGCGTCGGCGGCCAGGTCGGTCGCCCGCATGTCCCCGCCGACCACCAGCCGGGCCAGCAGCACCCGGTCCGCGGCGCCGCCGTCGGTCTTGGCCCGCTGCTTCCAGGCCGCGAGCAGCCGGGAGAAACGGACGATCTCCGTTCCCAGCCCGGCCGCCGCCTCTTCCAGCGCCGACTCGACGGTGATCCGCGGGGCCGCCCGGTCACATCCCGGCACGAGACCCTTACTCATCGTGTTGATCCTTAGCGGTGAAGCATCGATCCGGCTCGATCCGGGCCAATAGATTGCTTGTATCCAGCAAGCTTAGCGCCCTGGAGGCGGTGCTGCGCACCGGGGGCGGAGACTTCCGGTGCGACCGTCCGGCGGCTCGCGGCGGCCGCACCGCGGTGGTCCTCACGCGGCCGGGGCCGCGCACTCCTCGGTGGCCTTGACCACGGTGAGCGTGATCTTCCGGTCGTCCATCGGCGTGCCCGGCGCCGGGTCCTGACCGCAGACCTTCCACGAGGCCGGCCAGAGCACCAGGCGGCCGGCTCCGCGGCCGTCCCGGAACCGGACGGTGGTGTTGTAGTTGAGCTCCCCGTAGGCGGTGACCAGGTTCTTGCCCGTCACGTCGGGCATCGGGCGGCCGTCGGCGCGGGCCGGTGCGGCCGGGCCGAGCAGGGAGACGGCGAGGGCCGTGGCGGCGGTGGCCGTGGCGAGGGCGGTTCTGGCGGGGCCGGTGTGGTTCATCTCCGGTGAACGATCAGCGGGCGGGCCGGTCACTGACCGCCGAAGGGGTCTCCTGGCCGGTGACCACGTCTCTGGTCAGTGCGACGCGGGAGAGGTACAGGGCGCCCCACAGGACCAGCGCGATGCCGGCGCATTCGGGGATCAGCCACCAGCCGGTGCGGACCCGTTCGTCGAAGAGGGTGACGCCCAGCGACAGGCTCACCAGCGCGTCGCCGAGGGTGAGCACCGGCTGGGAGGCGGTCAGCGGGCCGGACTGCATGGCGTTCTCGAAGAGGAAGAGGGCCAGCACGCCGACGACCGCGAACCCGTAGGTCTGCCAGGAGGCGAAGAAGCTGGCCGGGCCGCCGGTCTGCCAGGCGTGCGTGGCGTCCTTCATCAGGGCCGCGGTCAGGGCGTAGGAGACGGCCGCGGCGGCGGCGAAGCAGGCCGCCCGTACGCCGCCGGCCCCGCGGCGCAGCGCGGCGCCGACCGCCGTCCCGACCACCGCGGCACACACCGCCAGGGCGAGTACCCAGCGGCTGAGCGGGGCGTGGTCGGTGCCGATGGTGGGGGCGGCGGCGGCCAGCGCGGAGCCGAGGCCGACGACGATCAGCGCCACGCCGGTCCAGCCGCCGCGGGAGATCCGCCCGCCGAGCAGCAGCCGGCCGATGAGCAGGGCCAGCGGGAGTTCGAGGACGAAGATCGGCTGGACCACGGACAGCGCGCCCTGGGAGAGCGCCAGCGCCTGGAAGCAGGCCGCGGCGATGACGGCGAGCATGCCGCCGAGCCAGGCGGCCCGGTGCAGCAGGTCGACGAGCAGGCCCACGCGCAGGCCGCGGGCGAGCGGGACGGTGCGGGCCGCACGCCGCTGCAGCACCGTGGCCAGCGCGTTGCTGGCCGCGGCGAGCAGGGCGAAGAGCACGGCCGGCCATGTGGCCATGCGGCAACCTCCCGGGCACGGCGGCGGAGCCTTGGAGCTTCGACGCTAACCGGAGGCGGCGCGGCCGGCCTGCCGACACGGGGGCCGGGTGGTCCGGCCGGCGGCACCGCACCCGGCCGGCCCGCCCGGTGGCAGATCTTCCCCCGGACCGCACACAAGCCCAGGTCACAGCGGGTGCCTCGGGTTCCGTGGGTGGCGCAATACTGCGGCAACACCACTGGCCGGAAGGCATCGCTATGGTCCCGGCATACCCGCCGAGCGCCCCGGCCGCTCGCCGGGCCGCTCCCCCACGCGGTCCGCGCCCCGCTCCCGCCTCCCGCTCCCCCAGCCTCCCCCGCCTCCCCGCTTCCTGGAGACCGCCATGCCTCTGACGTCGCAACGGGCCGACGTGCCCGTGACCATCGACGAGTCCAAGTGCATCGACGGCTGCACGCTCTGCGTCGACATGTGCCCGCTGGACTCACTGGCCATCGATCCGGCCAGCAACAAGGCGTACATGCACGTCGACGAGTGCTGGTACTGCGGCCCGTGCGCCGCTCGCTGTCCCACCGGCGCGGTCACGGTCAACATGCCCTATTTGTTGCGATGAGAGGCACGTCCCCATGCGGCACACCACCCTGAAGCGCACCCGGCCCGCGATCCCCCTCGCGGCTGCGGCCCTGCTCCTCCCCCTCGCCCTCGCCGGCTGCGGCGGTGCCGCGGAGGCGGGCGACGGCAAGCACGTCACCGTCACCGTCGGCTACCAGTCCAAGACCATCAACACCGTCACCGCCGGCACCCTGCTGCGCTCGCTCGGCTACTTCGAGCGGGAGCTGCGGGCGCAGGGCAAGCGCGACGGCCGGACGTACAAGGTCGCCTGGCAGGACTACGCGACCGGTGCGCCGATCACCGCGCAGATGGTCGCCGGGAAGGTCGACATCGGCTCGATGGGCGACTTCCCGCTGCTCATCAACGCCGCCCGCGGCAAGCAGCTGCACGCCCCGACCCGGCTGGTGTCGGTCACCGGCTACAACCTGCGCGGAGCGCTCAACACCATTGTGACCAAGCCCGGTTCGGCGCTGCGTTCGCTGTCGGACCTGCGCGGCAAGAAGGTCTCCAGCAGCGTCGGCTCGGCCTCCGACGGGACGCTGGTACGGGCCCTGCAGCGGGCCGGCATCGACCCGGAGCAGGGCGTCCACAAGCTCAACCAGCAGCCGGCGGTGGGCGCCTCGGCGCTGCAGTCGGGCAGCGCCGACGCGCTCTCGCAGTTCGTCGCCTGGCCGGGGCTGCTCGCCTTCCAGGGCAAGGCGCAGGCGTTCTACGACGGCGGCGCGCTCGGTCTGCCCACCTTCCACGGCGTGACCGTGCGGGACGCCTTCGCCGGTCAACGCCCCGGGGTCGTCAAGGCGTTCCTCGCCGCGCAACGGGAGGCGACCCGGTACGTGCAGCGCCACCCGGTCGACGCCGCCGAGCGGGTCGCCAGGGCCACCGGGCTGCCGGCCGAGGTGGTCTACCTCTACAACGGCGCCGGAGGCATCGCGACCTTCGACCCCACCCTCAAGCCGCAGCTGATCGCCGCGCTGAAGAAGGACGTCCCGGTGCTGCGGGCGGCCCGGCTGACCGGGCCGGTCGATGTCGACTCCTTCGTCAACGACCGTTTCGTCAAGGCGGGTTACGGCAGCGGTTACGCCACGGCCGTGCGCTCCACCGCGCATCCGTCCGCCGACGAGGTGTGGCTGCGCGGCGAGGACCGCACCCACTCCTTCGCCGACCCGGCGGCCCTGCTGCGGTTCGTCGCCGCGCACCGCGCCTCGGTGCGGGCCGCGTACGTGGCCGATGCGACGACCGGCAGCCGCTGGTTCGCCGAGAAGGCGGTCTGGGTCCACGACGGCGGGCGGCTGCTGCCGTTCGTCACCCGGGCCACCGCGGACGCCTGGACCCACAAGCACCCCGGTGCCCGCACCATCGGCTACCCCGCCGCTCTGGAGCAGGCCCGGTGAGCGCGCCGTGGACCCGGCGCGCCCGACGTGCCGCGGCGGTCCTGGCGGCGCTGGCCGGCTGGCAGTTGCTCGCCCAGTTCCGGGTGAACCTGTGGCTGCGGTTCGGGCAGTTCCCGACGGTCACCGAGACGGCGGGCGAGTTCGTCCGCCGGCTCGGCACCGCGACGTACTGGCAGGACGTCACCGACAGCCTGACCCGGATCATCAGCGGCTTCGCGCTCGCGGCCGTGCTGGGCGTGGCCGTCGGCACCGCCGTCGCCCGTTCCCCGCTCGCCTCCGACCTGCTGGGCCCGCTGCTCGAAGTGCTCCGCCCGATACCGGCGATCGCGCTGGTGCCGGTGGCGATCCTGCTGTTCCCGAGCAATGAGCAGGGCATCGTCTTCATCACCTTCGCGGCGGCGTTCTTCCCGGTCACGGTCTCCACCCGGCACGCGGTGCGGGCGGTGACCCCGGTGTGGGAGGAGGCGGTGCTGACCATGGGCGGCGGCCGCTGGCGGGTGCTGCGGTCGGTGGTGCTGCCGGGGGCGCTGCCGGGGATCCTGGGCGGACTGTCGGTCGGCATCGGGGTCTCGTGGATCTGTGTGATCTCCGCGGAGATGATCTCCGGGGAGTACGGCGTGGGCTACCGCACCTGGCAGGACTACACCATCGTCGACTACCCCGGCGTATTCGTCGGGATGGCAACCATCGGACTACTGGGACGGCTGACCGCCACGGCGGTGGAGCTGACGGGACGGCGCCTGGTGCGCTGGCTACCCCACCGGGAGGGAGGCCGGGCGCCCCGGCGCTGGCTGCCACCCGGTGCGGAGGGGAGCCAGGCGCCGACGCGCCGGCTTCCCCGAACGGAGGCCAGCCAGGCCCCCGGGCGCCCGCTGCCGGCCGAGACGCCTCCCGAGGGACGGGCTCCGGCGCACACCGGCCCGGCGACGATCAGGGAGCAGGTATGACCCGCACCGAACGCACCGCCCCGGCGCCCGCCGAAGCCCCCGCGCAGGGCCTGCGGCTGACCCTGGCCGATGCCGTGCTGGGCCGGCCCGGCGCGCCCGTTCTGCACGGCCTGGACCTCGATGTCGCCCCGGGCGAGATCCTCACCGTCGTCGGCCCGTCCGGCTGCGGCAAGTCCACGCTGCTGCGCACCCTCGCCGGTCTGCTGCCCCCGCTCGGCGGCCGGCTGAGCCAGGACGGCGAGCCGCTCACCGGGCCCGGCGCCGACCGCGCCCTGGTGTTCCAGGAGGACGCGCTGCTGCCCTGGCGCACCCTGCGGGGCAACGTCGAACTCCCGCTTGCGGTACGTGGGTTGGCGCGTGCCGAGCGCCGGGCGCGGGCCTCCGGATGGCTGACCCGGGTCGGGCTCGGCGAGCAGGCCGCCCGGCTGCCGCACCAGGTCTCCGGCGGTCAGCGGCAGCGCGCCCAGCTCGCCCGCGCGCTGGCCGGCCGGCCCCGTGCGGTCCTGATGGACGAGCCGTTCGGCGCGCTGGACGTCCGGACCCGGGCCGGGATGCAGGAACTCCTCGTCGAGGTGCTGCGGGGCACCGGCGCCACCGTCGTCTTCGTCACGCACGACGTCGACGAGGCGCTCTTCCTCGGCGACCGGGTGGCCCTGCTCGGCACCGGCCGGACCCGTCGTGTCATCCGCGTACCCCGCCCCCGCGACCGCGCGGCGCACACCGATCCGGCCACGGCCGAGCTGCGCCGTACCGCCCTCGCCTCCCTCTGCAGCTGAAAGGCAGATCCACATGGACATCCCCGCCCTCGCCGACGCCGAGGAACTGGTCTGTGACGTCCTGGTCATCGGCGGCGGCACCGCCGGCACGATGGCCGCGCTCACCGCCGCCGGGCGCGGCGCGTCCGTCCTGCTGCTGGAGAAGGCGCACGTCCGGCACTCCGGTGCGCTGGCCATGGGCATGGACGGCGTCAACAACGCGGTCATCCCCGGCCGGGCCGAGCCCGACGACTACGTCGCCGAGATCACCCGCGCCAACGACGGCGTCGTCGACCAGTCCACCGTCCGGCAGACCGCCACCCGGGGCTTCGCGATGGTGCAGCGGCTGGAGCGGTACGGCGTGAAGTTCGAGAAGGACGAGCACGGGGAGTACGCGGTCCGCCAGGTGCACCGGTCCGGCTCGTACGTGCTGCCGATGCCCGAGGGCAAGGACGTCAAGAAGGTCCTGTACCGGCAGCTGCGGCGGCGCGAGATGCGCGAGAAGATCCGGATCGAGAACCGGGTGATGCCGGTGCGGGTGCTGACCGGCGACGACGGCCGGGCGATCGGGGCCGCGGGCTTCCACACCCGTACGGGCCGGTTCACCACGGTCCGGGCGGGCGCGGTGATCCTGGCCACCGGCGCCTGCGGCCGGCTGGGGCTGCCCGCCTCGGGCTACCTCTACGGCACGTACGAGAACCCCACCAACGCCGGTGACGGGCATGCGATGGCGTACCACGCGGGCGCCGAGCTGACCGGTATCGAGTGCTTCCAGATCAACCCGCTGATCAAGGACTACAACGGCCCGGCCTGCGCCTACGTCGCGAACCCCTTCGGCGGGTACCAGGTCAACCGGCACGGCGAGCGGTTCGTGACGTCGGACTACTGGTCGGGGCAGATGATGGCCGAGTTCGCGGCGGAGGTGGCCTCCGACCGCGGCCCGGTGTACCTGAAGCTCAGTCATCTGCCCGAGGAGTCGGTGGCCGCCCTGGAGACGATCCTGCACACCACGGAGCGCCCCACCCGCGGCACCTTCCACGCCGGGCGGGGGCACGACTACCGCACCCACGACGTGGAGATGCACATCTCCGAGATCGGGCTGTGCGGCGGCCATTCGGCGTCCGGGGTGCGGGTCGACGACCACGGCCGCACCACCGTGCCGCGGCTGTACGCGGCGGGCGACCTGGCCTGCGTCCCGCACAACTACATGATCGGCGCGTTCGTCTTCGGCGATCTGGCGGGCGAGGACGCGGCCCGATTCCGCGCCCACGAAGGCGAGTTGCCCGCTGACCAGCTGCGTGCCGCGCACGAGCTGATCTACCGTCCGCTGCGCCACCCCGACGGCCCCCCGCAGACACAGGTCGAGTACAAACTCCGCCGCTTCGTCAACGACTACGTCGCCCCGCCCAAGAGCGGCGCCCGGCTGTCGCTGGCCGTCGAGCACTTCGAGCGGATGCGCGGCGAGATCGACCGGATGGGCGCCCGTACGCCGCACGAGCTGATGCGCTGCGCCGAGGTGCACTTCATCCGCGACTGCGCCGAGATGGCCGCCCGGTCGTCGCTGGCCCGCACCGAGTCGCGCTGGGGCCTGTACCACGAGCGCACCGACCATCCGCACACCGACGACGCCCGCTGGCTGCACCATCTCGATCTGCGCAGGTCGGCGGCGGGCCGGATGGAGTTCACCGCCCGCCCGGTGGCGCCCTACGTGGTCCCGGTGCCGGAGTACGCGCCGACCGGCGGCCCGTCCCGGTTCCTCGGGGAGGTCGAACCGGAGCAGGTCGCCACCGCGGGCCCACGGGACACCCCGCCGGTGGGGTCCCGGACGGCCGGTGGATCGCCGGGCGGCGGGCCGGCCCACCCGGTGGCCGCGGGCGGCCCCTCGCCGCGGCTGCTCGGGCTGCTCGCGCTCGCCGAGGAGCAGCCCGGCCTGACGGCACTGCGGCCCTACCTGGCCGATCCGGACCCGGCCGTCCGGCGGGCCGCGGTCGACGCGCTCACCGAGGGCGTGCCGGCCGGCACCGGCCCGGCGCTCGCCGCCGCGCTCGCCGATCCCGACCCGGCCGTACGGGCGGCCGCCGGTGCCTCGCTGCGGGAACTGGTCGAGGTGCTGGAACCGGAGCCGGAGCTGGGCGCGCCGCTGGCCGCCGCGGTGCACGCCGGACTCGACGCGGCGGTCCGGGGGGCCGCGGTGGAGGTGCTGCGGGCGCTGCGCCTGGGCGACCGGGCGCTGTTCGCCGGTGCGCTGGACGACCCCGCCGTGGACGTCCGGATCCAGGCCGTACGCGCCCTGGTGTCCCTGGACGCCGTCGCCGACCTGCGGCGGGCCGCCGGGGACGGGTCGCGTGAGGTACGGGTGGCGGCCGCGCACGGGCTGGGCACGGCCGGCGGCCCGGACGACCTGGCGGCGCTGCTGACCGACCCGGACCCGCTGGTACGGGCCGCGGCGCTGGCGGCGCTGGCCACCACGGGCTGCCCGGCGCCGTACGACGCCGCCGCGGTCGCCGCGCTCGGGGACCCGGCATGGCAGGTCCGGGCCGGCGCCGCCCGGGCACTGGCCGCCGCCGGGCCGGGCGTCGCGGTGCCCGCGCTGGGCTCCGCCCTGGCCGATCCGGAGGCGGACGTGCGCCGGGCCGCGGTGCTGGCGCTGCGCGCCCACGCGGGGCGGGCGGACGCGCGGAGCGCGCTGGCCGCGGCCGCCGACGACCCGGACGCCGATGTCCGGGCCTACGCCCGGCTGGCGGCGAAGGGGTGACACACGTTCGGGCCGTCCGGGTGGCCGGGGGCCCGGCCGGGTTGAAGGCTCGGGGAGAGATCCCCGAAGGCGCAGCCGCCCGTGCAAGGAGTTCCGATGACCCCCGCGTACCGCTACGACGACCTGAGCGCCCTCTTCATCAACTGCACGCTCAAGCGCTCGCCGGAGATCAGCAACACCGAGGGCCTGGTCGAGCGGAGCCGGGCCGTCATGGCGGGCAACGGGGTCACGACGGAGGTGATCCGGGCCGTCGACGAGGACATCGCGACCGGGGTGTGGCCGGACATGACGGAGCACGGCTGGGCGTCCGATGCCTGGCCGGCGCTGTACCGCAAGGTGCTGGCCGCGGACATCCTGGTGCTGTGCGGGCCGATCTGGCTCGGTGACAACAGCTCGGTGATGAAGCAGGTCATCGAGCGGCTCTACGCCTGTTCCAGCGTGCTCAACGACCGTGGCCAGTACGCCTATTACGGCCGGGCGGGCGGCTGTCTGATCACCGGCAACGAGGACGGCGTCAAGCACTGCGCCATGAACGTCCTCTACAGCCTGCAGCACCTGGGCTACACCGTCCCGCCGCAGGCCGACGCCGGCTGGATCGGTGAGGCCGGGCCCGGACCGTCGTACCTGGATCCGGGCTCGGGCGGGCCGGAGAACGACTTCACCAACCGCAACACCGCCTTCATGAGCTGGAACCTGATGCATGTCGCGGCGATGCTCAAGCGGGCGGGCGGCATCCCGGCGCACGGCAACCAGCGCACCGAGTGGGACGCCGGCTGCCGGGCGGACCAGGCCAATCCGGAGCACCGCTGAGCACCCCCGCCGGGTCGGCGGTGGCCGATCCGCACGCGCCCGCGCCCGCGCTCCGGCCGCCGGCCGTGCGCTGGCCCCGCTACGCGCGGCTCGCCCCGGCCGTCCTGGTGGCCGGCGGTCTCCTCTGGGACGCGCTGTCGCCGCAGGACTACTGGGGTGATCCGATGCTGACCGCGGCCAGTGTGACGGCGGGTGCGCTGCTGACGCTGCGGCACACCGTCGCGATCGGGCTGGTGCTGGTGCTCGGGGTGTTCGCGCTGACGGTGAAGGACGGCACCGCCGGTGACGCGGTGGGTCATCTGGAGCTGGCCAACACCCTGTTCGCCGCGCTGATGGGCATCGGGGTGAACCGGGTGATCGCCCGACACGGCCGCCATCTGGACGTGGTGCGGATGGTGGCGGAGGCGGCACAGCTCGCCGTGCTGCCGGCCCCGCCGGAGCGCATCGGGCCGCTGTCCGTGGCGGCCCGCTACCAGGCCGCCCAGAGCGAGGCCCGGATCGGCGGTGACGCCTATGCCGTGCAGCGGACGCCGTACGGGGTGCGGTTGCTGATCGCCGATGTGCGGGGCAAGGGGCTGGGCGCGGTGAGCGCGGTGTCGGTGCTGCTGGGCGCGTTCCGGGAGGCGGCGGAGCAGGAGCCGGAGCTGACCGGGCTGGCCGAGCGGCTGGAGCGGTCGTTGCTGCGGGCGGGCGAGCAACTCTCCCAGGAGAGCCGTCTGGAGGGCTTCATCACGGCCCTGCTGGGGGAAGTCCGGCCGGACAGCGGTGAGTTGTGGCTGCTGAACTGCGGCCACCCGGCGCCGTATCTGTGCCGGGACGGCGAGGTGCGGGCCCTTGCGACCGGCGAACCAGGACTGCCGCTCGGCCTGGGCGGGCTGGCGCCGGCCCGGCCGGAGCCGGTCGGCGTGCCGTTCCCCGTGGACAGCACCGTGCTGCTGGTCACCGACGGAGTGACCGAGGCCCGGGACCGCGGCGGGCGGTTCTACGACCCGGCGGCGCAGCTGGCGGGCCGCGGCCCGTTCGGCGGGCCGCAGGAGCTGATCGACGTCCTGGTGCGGGAGGTCGAGCGGTGGACCGGCGGGCCGCGCGACGACGACATGGCGGTGCTCGCGCTCACCCGGCGGGCGGCGGCCGGCTGACTGCCCGGATCGGGTGGCCGACCGGCGCCGACAGCGTGTGCTACCGGGGATTCGGGGCGGCGGATGAGAAGATCGATCAGAGCATCAGCATCCGCCCCGAGCGGTCCTCCGCTCCCGCGCAGATCGGAGTTGATGTGTCCGAGAACAGATCAGCCCTGCTGAGCCAGCGCGCCGCCGTCATCTTCCTGCTCGGCGCCCTCACCGCCCTCGGCGCCGGTGTGCTCACCTGTGTCAACGGCGGAACCCTGGCGTCCGCCGCCCTGGTCGGCGGAGCGGCGTTCGGCGCCGGGGTCACGTTCTTCCATACGGTCATCGATTGAGTCCCGACCCGAGACACCGGGGACCGCACCGGTGCACAGCCGTCCGCCACGGGCCGCGCCGGGCGACACGGCGTGAGCGGACGGTCACAGGGCGTCGGGGGCCGGTGGCGGAATCCGCGCCCCCGCATGCGGTGCGCCGCCGGACGGCAGATGCGAAACTGAAAGACACCGCGCCCGGCCGCCGGCCGGTGCCCTTGCCGCCGAGGGGAACATCATGACCTGGGCATCTTGGACCACTGTCGGGATCCACGCGCTCCCCGGCGCGGTGCGCGCGGAGGAGATCGGCGTGATGAACGGCGATCTGACCATCCACACGACCTGGTCGGAGAATCTGGCGCACGTAGCTGTGCAGTACACCGGGTCCTCGGACTGGTACACGATGGCCGGCAGTCCCGTGCCCTGCGATTCCGAAGCGGCCAGCCGCAGCTTCCACCAGGCCGTGGTGGAGGCGGTCCGCGGCGGGGACCGGGCCGAGGCGTCCCTCGACGAGCTGTTCCACCGGCAGGAGCAGTAGCAGGCAGTCGCACCACAGCGGGCAGCGGGCGCCTGGATCGTCCGTGAGTGCCGGAATCCTCCGCTGAAGTCCGGGCCCGCGTCCCGGCCTTGCGAGTCCACGACCTGACGGGTCGTGGACTTTTTGCTGCGCCGGCGGAGCAACCAATTCCGGTCGCATCGAGTCTCCCCTGACAACACAGGCACCGTTGGTCACCTTGCCATCACCCAAAGGTGATCAATTGTCAAATTTTCACCACGAATCTCGCATACCGAGCATATGGCTTTACATGCTCATGCCAGGCAGACAGGGTTTGCGCGGGGCCGACCGGCCCCCGCGGTGCCCAACGGCACCGCGTGTACGGGCGGTTGGCGTGGCCACCGCCCCCGCAGCGCTAAGGACCCACATCTGTGCGTAGACCCCACATACGCAGCCACCGCCTGGCCATCGCGGTCGCGGTGACGACGGCCGCGACCCTGACGGCCGGGGTGGCGGGCGCCGCCACCGCGCACCACTCGGCCGCTCCGGCCGCCGCCGCCCCCTCCGCGGCCCCCTCCTCCAGCAAGATCGTCGAAGCCGCCCGCGCCGCCGCGGTCGCGCACGGCTCGGCCACCGGAGTCGGCAAGAAGGACACCCTCAAGGCCGTCGACACGATGGTCGACCCGGACGGCCGGCAGCACGTCCGCTTCGTCCGCACCCACCGCGGCCTGCCCGTCCTCGGCGGCGACCTCGTCGTCCACCTCAGCGCCCACTCGGCGTACGAGGGCGTGACCCGGGCCTACCGGCACCAGGTCGACCTCTCCGACACCGACCCCAAGCTGTCGGCCGGTCAGGCCGAGGCGAAGGCCGCCAAGGTGGCCGAGGGCGAGGCCGGTACCGCCGAACTGGTCGTGGACGCCCGTGACGACCGGCTCACCCTGGCCTACCAGGTCGAGGTGGCGGACAGCCGTACCGACGAGGCCGGCGGCGCCCGTACGGTCGTCCTCGACGCGGCCACCGGCGCGGTGCTGAGCAACACCCCCGCCAACGACTCCTTCCTGTCGCCGGCCGTCCAGGAGAAGCTGCGCAAGCGGGGCGAGCGGCTCAACCCCGCGACCCGGGAGTTCTCGCCCGCCGCGCCGGCCACCGGCCAGGCGGCCGCCACCGCCGGCTACCCGGCCGCCGCCAAGGGCACCGGCGCGTCCTTCTTCGTCGGCAGCGTACCGCTGTCCACCACGCGGACCGCCAAGAAGTCCTTCGTCCTCAAGGACTCGACGCGCGGCAACACCGAGACCCGCGACGCCGGTGACAAGGAGCTGGAGAAGTTCTCCGGCGGCAAGGCGTTCACCTCCGCCACCAACCGCTGGGGCAACGGCACCACGAGCGACCGGACCACCGCCGCCGTGGACGCCCAGTACGGCATCACCAGCACCCTGGACTTCTACAAGAAGACGTTCGGCCGCAAGGGCATCAAGAACGACGGCCGCGGCGCGCACGCCCTGGTGCACTTCGGCAAGAACGTGGGCAACGCCTTCTGGTCGTCGGACTGCGGCTGCATGCTCTACGGCGACGGCGACGGCAAGACGTTCGCCAAGCCGCTGGTCGTCCTGGACGTCACCGGCCACGAGCTGACCCACGGCGTGGTCGACGCCACCGCCAACCTCCAGCCCACCCGCGTCGACGAGGAGGGAAACCAGTTCGGCGAACCGGGCTCGCTCAACGAGTCGCTCGCGGACATCTTCGGCAGCGCGGTGGAGTTCGCCACCAACAACCCGAAGAACCCGCCGAACTACCTGATGGGCGAGAAGCTGGGCCTTGAGCAGAAGTTCCTGCGCCGCCTGGACAAGCCGTCGCTCGACAAGCTGGAGGGCACCGTCGACTACTGGTCGAAGGCGTCCTACGACACCGAGGTGCACGCCGGCTCCGGCGTCTCCTCGCACGCCTTCTACCTGCTCGCCGAGGGCAGCGGCAAGAAGACCATCGGCGGCGTCGCCTACGACTCCCCCACCCGCGACGGCTCGCGGGTGACCGGGATCGGCCGCACCAAGGCGCTCGCCATCTTCTACCGGGCGCTCACCCGGTACATGGTCTCCACGACCGACTTCCACGACGCCCGGACCGCGACGCTGCACGCGGCGAAGGACCTCTACGGCGCCACCAGCACCGAGTACAAGACGGTGAACAAGGCCTGGTCGGCGGTGAACGTGACGGCGGCCAACGCCCCGTCGGCCAAGCACTGAGCCCGGACCTCCGTCCCACGGTGCCCCCGCCGGCCGGCGGGGGCACCGTGCCGCTTTGTGCCGCGCTCCTCGACGCCCCGGCCGGCCGGAGCCTACGTTGAGGCCATGATCAGCGATCGCAAGGCAGCAGCAACCGGCCGCCGTCCCGGATATGCCGTGGCGGCGGGCGTGTTCGCCATCGGCATGGCCGGAACCACCCTCCCCACCCCGCTGTACGGGCTCTACCGCCAGGAGATCGGGTTCTCCGAGCTCATGGTGACCGTGGTCTTCGCCGTGTACGCACTCGGCGTGATCACCGTGCTGCTGCTCGCCGGCAACGTCTCCGACGACGTGGGCCGGCGACCGGTGCTGTTCTGCGCCCTGGCGCTCTCCGCGGCCAGCGCACTCTGCTTCATCTTCGAGGGCGGGCTGCCCTTCCTCTTCCTGGGCCGGGTGCTCTCCGGGTTCGCCGCCGGGCTGTTCAGCGGTGCCGCCACCGCGGCCGTACTGGAGCTGGCGAAGCCGGGACAGGAGGCGCATGCCGGATTCGCCGCGACCGCCGCGAACATGGGCGGGCTCGGCTGCGGCCCGCTGCTGTCCGGGCTGCTCGCCCAGTACGCGCCCTGGCCGCTGGTCCTGCCGTTCGCGGTGCACCTGGTGCTGGTGGCGGTGGCGGCCGTGGCGACCTGGCTGCTCCCGGAGACCGTCCGCGATCCGCACCGGCCGCACCGGCTGCGTCCCCAACGCCTCCACCTGCCGCCCGAGGTACGCGGCGTGTTCACGCCCTCGGCCGTCGCCGCGTTCGCCGGCTTCGCGCTGCTGGGCCTGTTCACCGCCGTCGCACCGAGCTTCGTCGGGCAGACGCTGGGTGTGACGAACCTGGCCGTCGCCGGCGCGATCGTGTTCTCGGTGTTCCTCGGCTCGACCGCCGGCCAGTCGCTCGCCGGGCGGATCGGGGTGCGCAAGGCGCTGCCGGGCGGCTGCCTGGTGCTGGTCATCGGTCTGGCACTGGTGGCCACCTCACTTGCCGTCACCTCACTGCCGGTGCTGGTCCTCGGCGCCCTGTGCGGCGGCACCGGCCAGGGCCTGGCCTTCCGCGCCGGCCTGACCGCCGTGGGCCGGGCGGCGCCCGCCGCGCACCGCGGCGGCACCATCTCGGCGTTCTTCCTCGTCGCCTACTTCGGCATCTCGCTGCCGGTGGTCGGGGTCGGCGCGCTCACCATGGAACTGGGACTGCGCGGCGCCGGCCTCACCTTCGCCGGCTGCGTCATCGTGCTCGCGGTGACCGTCGGCCTGTACGTACTGCGCCACCCGCCGGCCGTCGACGACTGACGCCCCGCGGCCCAAGCCGGGACCGGGCGGGCAGAATCGGGAGGCATGAACACCACGGTCTGGATGGACAGTTGGCAGATGGAGTGCTGCGGTGAGCCCTTCGCCATCGGGGCGGAGGTGTCCTGGGCGGTCGTCGCCCCGGACCGGGAGTGGCTGACCAAGGTGCTCGGCGCCACGACCGCGGCCACGGTCGACGGCGTCGAGGAGCACCACGGCGGTCGCCCCGAGCAGCCGGCGCCGGTCCGCGGCACCGTCACCGGCATCCGCGCCGTGCACTGCCGCTTCGCACCGCTGCCCGGCGAGCCCGGCCACACCCGTTGTCCGGTGCCGGGCAGCGGTACGCTCACCCCGCTGTCCTCGGCCCCCCGGTGGCACGCCGACCGCGGCGACCTCCGGTTCGTGGGCTTCCTCGTCGAGCTCGACGCCCCGGCCCGGTGAGGAACCGACGGCCCTGGGCCGGTCTCAGGCCGGCTTCCGCCCCCCTTCGCCCCGTCCGAGCCGTAACCGCAGGTGACTGGGGCCGCGGGTGAAGACGCCGGTGTCGACCGGCGGTGTCCCGTCCGCGAAGGCCACATCGGGGAAGGTGTCGAGGAGTTGGTTGACGCCGGTCTCCACCTCGGCCCGGGCCAGCAGGGCCCCCACGCAGAAGTGCCGGCCGAGGCCGAACGCGACGTGCTGGGCGGCCGCGGTGAAGGCGCCGGCCGGGCTGAGGTCGGGACGGAAGATGTCGAACTCGTCGGGCCGGTCGTAGTGGTCCGCGTCGCGGTTGGCGGCGCCGATCAGGCAGGTGACCGTGGCGCCGGCGGGTATCGTGCCGCCGCTGACGGTCACCTCCGCGGCGGGCTGGCGCATGATCATCTGGACCGGCGGGGTGTACCGCAGCGTCTCGGCGAACGCGGCGGGGATCAGCGACCGGTCGGCGCGCACCGCGGCGAACTGCTCGGGGCGGGCGAGCAGATTGCGGAAGATCAGCGCGATGGCCTTGTCGGTGGTCTCCCCGCCCGCGGCCAGCAGCAGGCTGACGAACGCGATGATGTCCTGGTCGGTCATCCGGACGCCGTCGACCTCGGCGGTGCAGAGCCGGGAGAGCAGGTCGGCGCCGGGGGCCGCGCGGCGTTCCCGGATGACCGGCCGGAGGTAACCGGCGATCTCCTCGCCCGCGCGCCGTCCGGCGGCCGCGACCCCGGGGTCCTGGGCGAGGTTGGAGATGAAGGCCACCACCGCGGTGTACCAGCCGTGGAAGCGGTCGTGGTCGGCCCGGTCCAGCCCGAGCATGTCGACGATCACGTTGATCGGGAAGCGGGTCGCGAACCGCGCCACCAGATCGGCCTCCTCGGCGTCCCGGAAGGCGTCGATCAGCTCGCGGGCGTTGCGCTCGATGACCGGCAGGAACGTCTCCTGCAGTTCGCGGCCGCGGAAGGCGGGCGCCACCAGGGCGCGGCGCACCGCGTGCTCCCGGCCGTTCATCTGGGGCAGGGTGCGGCCGCCGTGGGCCGGCTCGATCTGCCAGGCGTAGTTGTCGGTGGTGAACACCGGCTCCCGGAACGCGCGTTGGACGTCTTCGTAGCGGGAGAGGAGGTAGCTGCCGGTGCCCTTGTCGTGGAACAGCGGGTAGTGCTCGCGCAGGACCCCGTACCCGGAGTAGGGGTCCGCGGCGAACTCCGGGGCCAGGATGTCGGGCGGCGGAGGAAGGGTGGTCACGCCGCCGGACGCTAGGGCCGGGGCGCGGGGTCGGCCAGGGTGCGTGGGTGGTGTGCGGGTGCGCCGGGGGCGCATCGTTGGCCGCCGGTCCACACGTCCGGGGCGCCCTCTTTCACCCGGACGGTCGGCCGCCGTCACTCCGCTGCCCCGTACGGGGCGCCCCGCCCGCCCCGGGCGTCGACGCTGGGAGCCGCACGACCGCTCCGGGACCGGAGCGCGATCGTCCCAGACAGGGGTGAGACCCGCCATGTCCGCGTCCGACCCACCGCCGTCACGCCGCCGTCTCCGCCGCGGATTCGCCGTGGCGGCCACGCTCGTCGCGCTGCTGTACGCCGTCGCCGCCCCGGCCGCGGCCGGCCAGCGGTCCACCGCCGGGCCGCCCGGGAAGCCCACCAGCGCGGCGGCCGGCAGCAAGCCGCTGGTGTTCATGGGCCTGGGCACCGTCGCCGGCCTGGCCGTGCTCGCGACCGCGGGCCTGGTCACGGCCGCCCGCAGACGGTACGCCAACGCGCATGCGCCCGACAGGAGTTGAGGCGACCACCGTCGGCCCCGGGCAGGGCTCAGTCACTTCTGGCGGCCCGCAGGCGGGCGGCCTCGCGGGGTGAGTTGTCGTTGCGGCGGCCGGCCCGGGAGCCCGCCAGTTTCTCGGTCAGGTGCCGGCCGACCGTGGTGGGCGGGTGACGCGGTGCGGTGCCGGGCGGGACGCAGCCGGGCAGAGCGCTGATCTCCGCGTCCCAGTTGCCGTCGTGGAAGTACGCGGCAGAGCGGCGCCGGACGACCCGCCCCCGCTCATCGGTGGGCGGCAGCACCCGGTGCATCGTGGACAGCCAGCGGTCGTTCGTCCAACGGGCCAGCAGATCACCGAGGTTGACCAGCAGGCACCCGGGCTCCGGCAGGACGTCGTGCCGGCAGCCGTCCCCGTCGAGGATCTGCAGCCCGGGGACGCGGTCGGCCCACAGCACGGTGACGATGCCGTAGTCGGTGTGCGCACCCATCCCCATCCGGCCGCGGTCGAGGGTGAGTTCGCGGTCCGGGAGCGGATAGTGGTTCATGCGCAGCACGTCGAGGGAGTGGTCGGTGAACGGGGCGAAGCAGCCCTCCGGCAGGCCCGGTGCGCGCGCGAAGATCCCGGTCATCCGCCGGGCCGGCCCGCCGGCCCGGCGGCACCACTCCTCGACGGCCGGGCGGAAGTCCGGCAGCGCCGGCCAGATGTTGGCCGGGTAGTGCGCTTCGGGCAGGTCCAGCCCGGGGAACGACGATGCCTCGGCGCCGACGTCGAACGTCTCGAAGAGGTCCTCGGCGGCCGCGGGCACGCCGAGGCTCAGGCTGAGTTTCTCGGTGCGCGGCGGGGTGTAGCCGCGGTTGATGCCGGGGGACGGCGCCCGTAGTCGCTGCTTCTCCTCCATGGACAGTGCGAAGAAGGCGTCCAGCGCGTCGGCGAAGGCTCGGCCGCCTCCTCCGGGATGCCGTGGCCGCGGATCTGCAGGAAGCCGACGGTGCGCGCCGCCCGGTCGACCGCGGTGGCGAGGGCCGTACGGGCGGCCTCGGTGCCGTTCTCCCAGCCGGAGATGTCGATGACGGGTACGTCCGGGGCGGCCCGGTCGCCGGTGCGCCCGTCGCTGCCGCCCATCGTGGGACGCCCTCTCGTCGCGGCTGGGGGCGCGGGGTGCGGCCACGCCGGTCCGCCTGGTCACCATTCTGCCGAAAACGGAACGCCCCTGTCTCCGCCCGGAACCGGCCGCTACGCGTCGCGGGGAGCTGCCGGGCCGGCGGCGTGCCCGGGGGCGCGCCAGGACGGGGAGCGGCCGAGCAGCGCCAGGATGCGGTCCAGTTCGCCCGCGGTGTCGTCGACGGGGAGGCCGGGCCGGAAGGCGCTGCCGGGGGCGAGCCGGGAGTCGTCGTCCGGGACGGCGCGGGCTATCGGCAGGGCGGCCCGCAGGAGCTCCGGGCCGGGCTCGTGGCGGAGGCCCAGGGCGCGGGCGACGTCCCAGCTGTGGACGACGTAGTCGATGAGGTGGAAGCCGATCGCCCGGCGCGCGGGGAAGGTCCGCGCGGCGGTGAATTCGGGGAGGTGGCACTCGCGGTCGGGGTCGTCGACGGCCGCGAAGGCGGCGATGACCTGCTCCGCCGCCGAGCCGTACGCCGCGACCGGGTCCGGCCCGAGCGGGCGGACCGCCCAGTGCGCCGGGTCGCGGCCGTCCCCGCGCGCGGCCGCGGCGAACCCGTGGTGCTGGACGGTCATATGGGCGAGCAGATCGGCCAGCGTCCATGCGGCACAGGGGGTCGGCCGGGTGAGGTCGTCGGGGCGGATCCGGCGGACGAGCGCCACGCTGTCCCGGACCGCTTGCGCGTGCAGCCGCTTGAGCCGGACGAAGTCCGCGACGCGGGAGTCCGTGGCGCGGGAGTCCGTGGCGCGGGAGTCCGTGAGCGCGCCGTCAGCGGCTCCTTCATTGGTGTGCATACGCTTACGATCTGCTTCCGCGTATGAATTTGTCAACGGGTATTTTCGTGCCATGACCGAGAAACCGGCCGACCGCGGCACCCCCTCCGGAGAACGGGCGGACCGCCCCGATCTGGCGGCGATGATGGTGCCGTTGGGCCGCGCCCTGATGGCCGCCGAGCAGCCGGCCCTCGACGCCCACGGTCTGACCATGTGGGGCTACTCGGTCCTGCTGCACCTCGACGAGACGCCGATCCGCACCCAGGCCGCGCTCGCCGAGGCGATCCGCGCGGACAAGACCCGCATCATCGCCGTCCTCGACGACCTGGAATCCCGGGACCTGATCCGCCGTCAGCCCGACCCCGGGGACCGCCGGGTACGGCTGCTGTCGCTCACCCCCGAGGGGCGGCGGGTGCGCGACGCCACCCGGGCGGCGATCCAGGAGAACGAGGAACGGCTGCTGGCCCGGCTGCCGGCCGCGGACCGCGCCGCCTTCCTCCGTGCGCTGCAGACCTTGTCGGCGCTGCCCGAGCTGCGACCGCCCCGCAAGCGGCCCTAGGGGCACCCGAGCGCACAAAAGCCGGTGCCGGCCCCCGCGACCCGTGGTCGCCGGGGCCGGCACCGGCCGGATGCTGCCGGCATCACTTCCAGTCGCCGTCGCCGCCCCAGCCGTAACCGCCGTGCTGGCAGCCCTCGCTGAAGTACGGGCCGAAGTAGTCGCTGACGCCCGCGTTCAGCCAGCAGCCACCGTAGTTGCCGTGGCCGCGGTGGTGGTTGTAGTGGTGGTGGCGCTTGTGGTGGTGCTTGGAGCCGTGGTCCTTGCCGGAAGCCATGGCGGCGCTCGCACCGCCCATGACGATGCTGGTGGCCAGGGCGCTAGCGGCGATCGCGGCGCGAATGCGCATGTCTGCTCCTCAGGAGGATCAAAGAGGTATATCGACCTTTTCAGGGATCACCTTCACAGAACCTCCTAAAACCTGACTCATCGTTAATTGGGCGAGTCGGAGTAATCCACCGTCGCCATAGCCAGAAGGGGGCGCCCGGTGTGACCTCCCGGGCCGAGCCCGGTCACATGCCGGGATCCTCGCCGTCGACGGTCCCCGCGAGCAGATCGTCCGCCCCGGCGAACGGAGCGCCGTCGGCCGGCGCCTGTTCGGTCCAGATGACCTTGCCGCCGGCGGTGTAGCGGGTCCCCCACCGCTCGGCGAGCTGGGCGACCAGGAAGAGCCCCCGGCCGCCCTCGTCCGTGGTGGCGGCCTGGCGCAGGTGCGGTGAGGTGCTGCTGCGGTCGGAGACCTCGCAGATCAGGGAGGTGTCGCGGATCAGGCGCACGCCGATCGGGCCGGAGGCGTAGCGGATGGAGTTGGTGACCAGTTCGCTCAGGATCAGCTCGGTGGTGAACGCCTCGGCGGCCAGGCCCCATTCGATGAGTTTGCGCACCGCAGCGGCCCGGACCTGGGCCACCGCGGAGGGGTCGGGCGGGACGTCCCAGTCGGCGATGTGCGCGGCGTCCAGCACCCGGGTGCGGGCGACGAGCAGCGCGATGTCATCACTCGGGCTCTCCGGCAGCAGCGCGCCGAGCGCGGCCTCGCAGGTCTCCTCCGGGGTCCGCCCGGGCCGGTCGGCGAGGGTACGGGCGAGCAGCGCGGTGCCCTCGTCGATGTCCCGGTCGCGGTCCTCGACGAGCCCGTCGGTGAACAGCACCAGCCGGCTGCCCTCCGGCAGTTGGTGCTGCCAGGTCTCGAACGGCAGGCCCCCGAGGCCCAGCGGTGGGCCGCCCGGCACCTCGGCGGTCTCGACGGTGCCGTCGGGCCGCAGCACCATCGGCTGGACGTGCCCGGCGCGGGCCATGGTGCAGGTGCCGGACGCCGGGTCGTAGATGGCGTACAGGCAGGTGGCGCCGGTGATCGAGCCGCCGGCCTCCTCCGCGCCCTCGTCCTGGTCGATGCGGGTGACCAGTTCGTCGAGGTGCCAGAGGATCTCGTCGGGCGGCAGGTCGAGGTTGGCGAAGTTGTGCACGGCGGTCCGCAGCCGGCCCATCGTGGCGGCGGCGTGCAGCCCGTGGCCGACGACGTCGCCGACGACCAGCGCGACCCGGGCGCCGGGCAGCGGGATGATGTCGAACCAGTCGCCGCCGACGCCGCCGAGCCCGCCACGGCCGGCCTGCGCCGGCAGATAGCGGTAGGCGGCCTCGACGGCGTTCTGCTCGGGCAGTGCGCGCGGGAGCAGACTGCGCTGGAGGGTGATCGCCATGGTGTGCTCGCGGGTGTAGCGGCGGGCGTTGTCGATGCTCACCGCGGCCCGCGCGACCAGCTCCTCGGCGAGCGAGAGCTCCTCCTCCTCGAAGGGTCCCGGTTCCTGGGAGCGCCAGAAGAGGACCACGCCCAGGATGGCGCCGCGGGCCCGCAGCGGGACGGCGATCATCGAGTGGATGCCGTGCGCGACGATCCGCCGGGCGCGCTGGGGATTCTGCAGGTGCCAGCCCCGGAACGCGGTCAGGTCCGGTTCGAGGACCGGCTCGCCGCGGTCGATACCGGAGCCCACCGAGGTGGACGGGTCGAAGCGGACCAGGTGGCCTACCGGGTACAGACCACTGTCCGGCGGTGCGCCGCTGACGGCCGTGCGGCGCATCTCCGTGCCGGTGCCGGCGGTGTCGGTGGGCTCCTCACCGGTCAGCACGTCCTCGGCCAGGTCGACGGTGACGATGTCGGCGAACCGGGCCGCGGCGAACTCCGCCAGTTCCTCGCAGGTGCGCACGACGTCGAGCGTGGTGCCGATTTCCGTGCCGGCGTCGTAGAGCAGCTTGAGGCGGCCGCGGGCGGACTCGGCGCGGCCGGTGAGCGCCCGGAGCTCGGTGGTGTCGCGGAGCGTGGTGACGCTGCCGGGCGGGCCGCCGGCCTGTGCGGTGGAGCGCTGGTTGACGGCCAGCAGGCGGTCGCCGACCGGGTGGACCTCGTCGGTGACGGTCCGGCCGGAGGACAGCAGCCGGGCGGTGTCCGGGTCGAGACCCAGGTCCGCGACCGGGCGTCCTTCGACGTCCGCCGCCAGACCGAGCAGCCGGCGGGCCTCGTCGTTGGCGAGCAGCAGCCGCCCGTCGGCCCCGACGATGATCACGCCCTCCCGTACGGCGTGCAGCACCGCGTCGTGGTGCTCGTACATCCGGGTCATCTCGGCGGGGCCGAGGCCGTGCGTCTGGCGGCGCAGTCGCCTGCTGACCAGGGCGGTGCCGCCGGTGGTCAGGAGCAGCACCCCGGCCGCGGCGCCGAACAGCAGCGGGAACTGCTGGTCGACCACCCCGCTCACCTTCCTGATGGTGATGCCGGCCGAGACCAGCCCGACGACCTTGCCGTTGTGCCCGAAGACGGGGACGACGGCCTGGACGAGCGGCCCGATGGTGCCGGTGATCCGTTCGGTGACGATCCCGCCGGCCAGTGCCGGCTTCAGCGTGCCGACGAACTTCTTGCCGATCCGGTTGGTGAGGGGGTGGGTGTAGCGGATGCCGTCGGTGTTCATCACGACGATGAAGTCGACGCCGGAGAGCTTGCGGGCGGCCTCGGCCCGCGGCTGGAGGACGGCGGTCGGGTCCGGGCTCTTGAGCGCGGCCTCCAGTCCCGGTGCGCTCGCGAAGGTGCGGGCGACCGCGACCGATCGGTTGCTGGCCTCGCGTTCGGAGTCGGTCCGGGACTGCAGCACGAGGGCGGCCATGGCGGCGGCGACGAGCAGGACCACGATCGCCACCTGCAGGAGAAAGACCTGACCTGCGACAGTTCGCATCCTGAGAACCGAACGCGGGCGGCCGTAGCGTCCGGCCATGTCCTCTTTCTACACCTCCCGCATACGGTGGGCGAGCCGCGCGTTGCGGAGCGCAGCCGCCGCCGGCCGGCCCCGCGGCACGCGACCGAGCCTCATGGTCTGTCCGCAGATCGTCCCGTGATCCGGGTCCGGGCGCCAGAGGGCGGGAAGACCCCCGGGTACGTTTTACTGCCGCACATATGCGAACGTCTTCGACGAAGGGGACATACGGGCGCCCGAGTTCTGGACCGTCCATGTAACTCTCCCCACAGGTTTATTCCTGCTTCCGTTCGGCCGGCACCGCTCGGGTGATCGGCACCGCGGGGCAAGTTGCCTGGTCAGCACGGTTCGCCGGGTTCCGGTCGGGGCCGTGGCGACGGGCGCGGGGAGAGCCTCGGCCGCCTACGCGCCGGCGGGCCGGTATGAGACGTTCTTGGGCATGCATGTTCCCGAGGAGATCCGTGCCGACGCGGCCGCCCTCATCGACCACCACGCGCTCGGCCGGTGGAAGCCGAACGACGCCGACCGTCAGGTCGCCGTCGCGCTGTTCCGCTTCCTGGAGACCGGGCTGCCGCTCACGGGCGAGCAGATCCGGTCCGCCCTGGCACACCCGGCACCGGCGGACCCGGCCGACGAGCGGCTGGTGAGGCTGCTGCACGGCACCGCCGCGCTGCTCGACGACGCCCCGGAGGCCGACGGCCCCGCCGGGCGGGACGCCGTCGACCATGTCTGCCTGCTGCTGGACGCGCTGGCGCTGTCCCGCCCCGCGGAGTCCTCCGGCCGGTAGGAGCCGGCAGCCGGGCCCCCAGGCGCACGTACGAGCCCCTCGTACGCGCACCTGGGGCCCGCCGTTGGCGCACCCCCGACTCCCGCGGTTCACCCCCGACTCGGGGGCGCCATGCGACTGCCGGGCCACGACTTGCCCGGCCACGGCTGCTCGGACCACACACGACGAGGCCCGCCCGGGAGCGATGCTCCGGGCGGGCCTCGTGGTGTGCCTGGCCGTCTGTGCCGCTACCCGGTCAGCCCGGGCAGGGGGGCCGTGGTGGCCGGCGGCGCCTCGACGGGGGCCTGCTCGTCCTCGGGGACCGAGATGACCCAGTGCGTGGCCTGGCGCGGGCGGAGGTAGACCGCCCAGTAGACCGCGGCGGCGGCGACGAGGGCGCCGGTGATGAGCAGGCTCTTGGTGCTCTGCTGGTAGAGCACCCAGGCCAGCACCACGATCAGCAGCGCCGGGACCACCGGCCACAGCGGCATCCGCCAGGCCATCCGGTGCTTGTGCTCGCCGCGGCGGGAGACCAGGGCGCCGAGGGCGACGAAGACGTACATCGCGGCGACGGCGACACCGGTGACCTCGCTCAGGGTGTCGAGGTTGACGAAGCAGAGCACCGCGCCGGGGACGCCGACCACGAGGGTCGCCACCCAGGGGGAGCCGAAGCGCCGGCCGACGTGCGAGAAGGCGCGGTTGACGGCGGTCGGCCAGGCGGCGTCGCGGGCCGAGGAGAAGACCACCCGGGAGTTCTGGATCACCATCACGATGGTGGCGTTGATGATGGCCAGGGCGATGCAGAGGCTGACGAAGGTGCCGATGCCGGAGTTGCTCCAGCTCTGGACCATGCCGGCCACGTCACCGGCGCCGAGGGTCTTCAGGTCGGGTGCGCCGAGGGTGATCGCGATCACCGGGATCAGCACGACCGCGGCACCGATGCCGAGGGTCCACAGGACCGTGCGGGAGACGTTGCGGCGCGGGTTCTCCATCTCCTCCGCGAGGTACACGGCGGTGGAGAAGCCCTGGAGGATGAAGAGCGCGGTGGCCAGTCCCGTCACGATCAGTCCGGCGGTGACGGCGGTGCTGTGGCCGTGTCCGGCGTCGATCACGGGGTGGACGAGCACGGAGGCGGAGCGGTGGGTGTGGGTGAAGCCGAGGTAGGCGACGACCGCGCAGGCCACGACCTCCAGGACCAGGAAGATGCCGGTGATCCAGGCGTTGGCGCGCAGGTCGAGCAGGCCCATGGCGGTGGCCAGCAGCATCACGCCGGCGGCGGTGTACTGCGGATCGAGATGGACGATCGGCGCCAGATAGTCGGCGGTGCCGAGCGCGATGATCGGTGGCACGATCATGACGACGATCAGCGACAGGATGAAGACCAGCCAGCCGGCGAGGCGGCCCATGAGGGTGCCGACCATCGCGTATTCACCGCCGGAGCTCGGGATCAGGGTGCCGAGCTCGGAGTAGGTGAAGGCCACGCCGATACAGAGCAGGCCCGCGATGGCGATGGTCAGGGCGGTGCCGGTGCCCAGGCTGGCGAACGAGTCCGGCACGATCACGAAGAGCGACGAGGCCGGTGTCAGGCAGGAGAGCGTGAGCAGGGTGCCGCCGACCACACCGATGGACCGGGTGAGCTTGGGCGCGGCGGCGGTTCCTTCCGCCGCACTGGGGGTGTCCCGCTCGGACGCTGCGGGGGCAACAGGCGTGTAGGGCATATCGGTTATCCGTGTCCCATCGGTGCGGGGGCCAGGAGGGGCGCCTTGTGGGGGAAGAGCGCCATGAGCGGAAGCGCCAGGCTGACCACGGGCGCCGCTTCGATGCCCGAATAAAACCCTCGCCGTCGAGCTCCGTCAATACCTTGTTAAGAGTGTGAGACGACGAAATCCGTCGTCAATGACCACTCTGAAACATGGATCCATTCACTAACTGCCATAGAGGAGCGGATTTCGCGGCGCTGGAGAGCGGGTGCGGATTCTGCGCCCGGCATCCGGAAACCGGCGCAGGATTCTCCCGCTCCCGAGCGGACGGCGTGCCCCCGGTCACTTCCCGGCGCTGCGGACCCGGGCGATGAGCAGGGCGACGTCGTCGTGGCCGTGCTCGGAGCGCAGCGCGCTCAGCAGGCGGTCACACAGCCCCTCCAGGTCCCCCTCGGGCTCGGCGAGCACGGTGAGCAGGGTCTCCAGGCGGGTGTCGATGGCCTGGTCGCGGGTTTCGATCAGACCGTCGGTGTAGAGCACCAGCAGGTCGCCGTCGTGCAGCGGGACCGTGGTCTGCTCGAACGGGACGCCGCCGACGCCGAGCGGGGCGCCGGTGGGCAGGTCGAGCAGTTCGGGAGGGCGGCCCTCCCGCAGGACGACGGGCGGCAGATGCCCGGCGACGGCGATCCGGCAGCGGCCGTGCTCCGGGTCGTAGACCGCGTACAGGCAGGTGGCAAAGGCCGGGTCGAGGCCGGCGGCGATGTGGTCGAGGTGGCTGAGCACCTCGGCGGGGTCCAGATCGAGATCGGCCAGCGCGCGGGTGGTGGTGCGCAGCTGGCCCATGGTGGCGGCGGCGTTGATGCCGCTGCCCATGACGTCGCCGACGACCAGGGCGGTCTTGTCGCCGGCCACCGGGATGGCGTCGAACCAGTCGCCGCCGACCTCGCTGGCCGCCTGCGCGGGCTGGTAGCGGTAGGCGATCTCCATGGCCGTGGGCTGCGGCGGCCGGTGGTTCATCAGGTGGCGCTGGAGGGTGAGCGCGGTCCGGCGTTCGCTCTGGTAGGAGCGGGCGTTGTCGATGCAGACCGCTGCCCGGGCGGCCAGTTCGACGGCGAGCAGCGCGTCGTCCTCGTCGAACGGCACCTGGTTGCGTACGCGGTAGAGCGAGAGCGCGCCGAGCACCTCGCCGCGGGCGATCAGCGGCACCGCGAGATAGGAGTGCAGTCCGGCCCGGCGCAGCAGGGCGGCGCCCTCGGCGTCGGCGGCGATGTGCGGCAGGTCGTCCTCGGCCACCCGCGCGACGAGCACCGGGCAGGCGTCGGTCACACAGCGGGTGATCAGCCGGTCGGTGTCGTAGGAGGCGATCTGGCCGGTGGGGTCGGCGGCGCGGACGGCGTCGGTGGCGTAGGCCGCGGAGACCGCGAGGGCGCGGAAGCGGGCCGGGCCGCCGGTGGCGAGCGCGGCCGGGCGCCGGCCGTCCAGGACGGCGTCGAGGACGTCGACCGCGGCCAGGTCGGCGAGCTCGGGGACGATGACGTCGGCGAGCTCGTGGGCGGTCTGGTCGACGTCGAGGGTGGTGCCGATGGTCGCCGAGGCGTCGGCGATCAGGGCCAGCCGCCGCCGGGCGCGGGCGGCCTCGGTGGCGGCGGTGTGCTGTTCGGTGACGTCCACGACGGAGGTGGCGAGCCCGAGGACCCGGCCGCCCGGGTCCTCCAGCCGGTAGTACGACACCGACCACGCCTGATCGGTGTGCGGGTCGGCGGCCGTGCGGCCGACGGTGAACTGGTCCAGCAGCGGCCGCCCGGTCTCCAGGACCTCCCGCATCCGGTCCACGATGACCTCGGTGTCGAGGAACGACAGCGCCTCCCGGACGTGCCGGCCGATGTGCCGGTCCGCGGGCAGGTCGTTGATCCGCTCCAGCGCCGGGTTGACCATGACGAAGCGCAGATGGGTGTCCAGGACGGCCAGGCCGATCGGCGACTGGGCCACCAGGCGTACCGACAGCGCCAGGTCGCGCTCGACCCGGCGCAGGACCGACTGGTCGGTGGCGATGCCGAGGGCGTAGGTCTCGCCGCGCTCGTCCAGCAGGCGCATGTTGCGGAACTCGACCAGCCGGGTGCTGCCGTCCTTGTGCCGGACGGGGAAGACCCCGGCCCAGCTCTCGCCGCCCGCCATGACCTCGGAGAACAGCTGCAGGACGAGGTCGAGGTGTTCCGGCGGGACCAGCAGTTTGGCGGCGGGCCGGCCGAGCGCCTCCTTGGCGGTCCAGCCGAAGAGTTGCTCCGCCTGGGGGCTCCACAGGGCGATCCGGCCGTCCGCGTCCAGCATCACCGCGGCCACGCCCAGTACGTCGAGCAGGCCGCCGGGCTGCCCCGGTGTGGCCCCGACCGGGGTGGCACCCTCGGGGAACGCGTCGGTCGCACCCATCCAGGCACTCCTTCCGCCGGTCCCCCCGGGACCGACAGCCGTGGCGCTCTCCGTACATCGGCCGATTCTCGCCGTGTTTCCGCTGCCCTCCATCATCTCTCGCCACGGGACGGCCCCGCAGGGAGAGCGGGAGCGGCAGGGCCGGGGCGCCCGGTGCGCGAGGGAGCATTATCCGCCGCGGGTGCCGGCTCGGCGACCTTGTCGACGATATTCGGGGTGAGCATTCCGGCCGTCGTGCGGTCCCGGTGGCACGGCGGGACCGGCAGGTCATGGCCGTGGTGGCGTTGCCACGGGCCGCCGCGCCACCTCCCCGCCGGAAGCTCCGAGTTGGAGATGTCGATCACCAGGGATTACCCTGAATCTTTAGTTGCCTCTAGCAACTAAAGATCTGCGAACGCACCCGGCGGCCATGACCGGGCCCGCCGGCGTCAGGAGGAAGCCCGACATCATGTCCATCGCTGACCGGACATTTAGCACCTACGTGGAGGAGAACCTCGATGTACTTAGCTCCGACCCGGCACACGAAGCCGTGGTCCACCAGGGCCGCCGGGTCACGGCGGGCGAGTTCCGCAGCCTGGTCCACCGGATGGCGCGGGCGCTGCGGGCCCGCGGCGTGGCCCGCGAGGACACCGTCACCCTGCTGAGCGGCAACCTCCCCGAGGCCCTGGTCGCGCGCTACGCGGCCAACCTGATCGGCGCCCGGGTCAACCACCTCTACAACAAGCTGTCCGCCGAGTCCCAGGCCGACATCGTCCGCGACGTCGAGACCCGGGCGCTGATCGTCGACCCGCGGTACGCCGAACGCGCCGCCGAGGTGACCGAGTTGGCGCCGGTGCCGGACGTCCTCGTCCTCGGCCCGGCGAAGCTCGGCACGGACCTGCTGGAGCTGGCGGCCGAGCAGTCCGACGAGCCGTTCGCGAGCCTGGCCCGGGCCGACGACGTCTGCACCATCCGGCACACCGGGGGCACCACCGGCCACCCCAAGGGCATCTGCACCACCTTCGAGCAGGCCCGCTGGTTCCGCGGTGTGCTGCCGGAGGTGGAGGGCGAGCGGCGGCAGCTCGTCGTGACGACGCTGGCGCACGCGGCCGGCGCGATGGCCGACGGCACCCTGTACGCCGGCGGCACGGTCGTCCTGCTCGACGACTTCGACCCCGCCGAGGCGCTCGCCGCCATCGAGCGCGAGCGCATCACCGACCTGTTCCTGCTGCCGCCGCTGCTCTACCAGCTGATGGACCATCCGGACCGGCCGCGCACCGACACCTCCAGCCTGCGGCGGGTGGCCTACGGCGGCTGCCAGGCGTCCCCGGCCCGGATAGCCGACGCGATACGGGCGTTCGGCCCGGTGCTGATGCAGGGGTACGGGCAGAACGAGGCCGGCGGCATCAGCGTGCTCACCCCGGAGGACCACGACCCGGACCGGCCCGACCGGCTGCGGTCCGCGGGCAAGGTGCTGCGCGACGTCGAGGTGGCGATCCGCGACGAGTCGGGCCGCGATCTGCCGAACGGCGAGCACGGCGAGGTCTGTGTGCGCTCGGCCATGATCATGCAGGGCTACTGGAAGCAGCCGGAGCTGACCGCCGAGGTGCTGCGGGACGGCTGGCTGCACACCGGCGACATCGGATTCCTCGACGACGAGGGGTACTTGACCATCGTCGACCGGATCAAGGACATGATCGTCGTGGTCGGCGGCCATGTGTACACCACCGAGCTGGAGGACCTGCTGAACACGCACCCGCAGGTACTCCAGAGCGCCGTGTTCGGGGTCCGGGACGCCGACCGCATGGAGCGGGTGCACGCCGCGGTGGTACGGGTGCCGGGAAGCACGGTCGACGGGCCGGAGCTGCGCGCGATGGTGTGCGCGGAGCGCGGCGCGATGTACGAGCCGGCGCACCTCACGTTCGTCGACGCGCTGCCGCTGACCGATGCGGGCAAGCCGGACAAGAAGGAGCTGCGCCGGCGGGCCGAGCAGGAGGCCGCGGCGGCCGGATGACGCAGTGGGGCCGCCGCAGCTCAGCGCTGCGGCGGCCTCGCTGTGCTACTGCTGGTCAGAGCCAGCCGAACAGGCCACCGAACCCGAAGGGACCGAAGCCGTTCCCGTAGCCGTTGCCGTAGCCGAACCCGTTGCCGTAGCCGTTGCCGAAGCCGCCGTAGCCGCCGAAGCCGAAACGGTCGTAACCGAAGTGGTGGTGGTGGCAGCCGTGGTGGTGGTGGTGACGGTGGTGACCGCGGCCGTAGTGGTCGTGGCCGGACGAAGACGCCGCCGGCTTGGCGGGAGCGGCGGAAGCCACACCGGCGAGCGGGACGACGGTGGCAGCGGCAATCGCCGCGGCGGCCACGGAGCGACCTATGATCTTGCGCATTGCGTTTCTCCTGTTTGGCAGGAAATCTGACATTCCGATGAGTACCGCGCGGCGTCCCGATCCGCGCAGACACGACGAAGAGCCACTCCAACGGCCCCAAGAATTGCTCCAGTCGCGGTAATGAAAAGGCAAAGCCGGGCGGGGAACACACAGGTCAGAGTCGGATGACGACGAGCGCGGTGTCATCGGTCGCCCCGTCGGGCGGCAGCAGCTCGGCCAGCAGCGCATCGGCGAGGGTCTCCGCCCCGGCGCCCCGGTGCCGGGACAGCGAGCCGGCCAGCCGCGCCAGCCCGACATCGATGTCCTCGCGACGGCGCTCGATCAGCCCGTCCGTGTACAGCACCAGCACGGCGTCGTCGGCGAAGGAGACCCAGGCCTCGGGGCGGTCCACGTGCTCCGGCCGCGCCCCCAGCGGCGGATCGGTCGCCCCGTCCAGGAACTCCACCCGGCCGTCCGGGTACAGCAGCGCCGGCGGCGGATGGCCGGCGCTGCTGTAGGCGATGGTGTGGGTGGTCCAGTCGATGAACGCCTCCACCGCGGTGGCGGATTCGGCGCCCTCCACCGAGCGCGCGTAGACGCCCAGCACCTCCAGCGCCCGGGCCGGCCCCGGGGTGACCAGCGTGGCGGCGCTCAGCGCACTGCGCAGCTGCCCCATGACGCAGGCGGCCTCCAGCCCGTGGCCGACGACGTCGCCGACCCCTACCGCCATCCGGTCCCCGGGCAGCTCCGCCAGGTCGTACCAGTCCCCGCAGACGTTGAGCGCCCCGACCGCGGGCCGGTAGCGCACCGCGGCCCGGTGGTGCCCCACCGGGCGGGGCGCGGGCAGCATCGCGGCCTGGAGGGCCAGCACCACCAGCCGTTCCCGGGCGTGGGCCTGGCGGAGCCGGTCGTTGAGCTGCTGGAGTTCCTGGGCCCGGGCGTAGAGTTCGGCCGCCATCCGCTGCCGGGCGCCGCCGTCCTCCCGCGGGGCGCCCGCCCGGATGATCTCGGTGACCTCCTCCACCCGGTGCACGATCAGCCGCACCTGCCCGTCCGCGTCGAGGACCGGTGCGTTGACGGGGCTCCAGTAGCGCTCCTCGAACTCGCCCGGGCGGCCGGGCAGTTCGACGTCGTAGCGCTGCAGGGCCATGGTGTCGGTCAGGCCGGTGGCCAGCACCCGCTCCAGGGACGCCCGCAGATTGCGCGCACCGGTGGCGTCGGGGTCCTGGGGGTTGTCGGGGAAGACGGCGAAGAGGTGGTGCCCGACCACCTGACGCCGCTGCCGGCCGGACCGGCGCAGCAGGGCCTCGTTGGCGTCGGCGATCACGAGGTCGGGGGTGAGCAGCAGCGCGCCGCCCGGCAGCGCCCGGAAGACCGCCGCGTAATCGATCGGGAACTCGTTCACGGCCCGCCCGCATTCTCGTTCGCCACGTGCGGAATGATCTCGGCCGGCGGGCCGCCGCGCACACCGGGCGACCGGCCGCGGGCCGCCTCCCGCGTGCGAACCGCGAGGCCGTCCCGGAGGTGCACCGGCCGGGCCGGGTACGGCCGTCCGGGGCATCCGCTGCCGGACCGGCCGGGGAGTCAGCGCTTGCGGGCCCGGCTCGGCTGCACCCGGGTCGGCTCCCCCGGCATCTTCGGGTGGTCGGGCGGATAGGGCAGATCGCCCAGCCCCTCGTCGGCCGCCTGCCGGTCCGCGAGGTCGAAGACGGACTCCAGCCCGAAGGCGTGGTCCGCCATGTCGGCGTGCACATCGCCGAGTTCCGCGAACCGCCGCGGCATCGTCCGCAGGTCGAAGTCCTCCGGCACGGCGTCGGACAGCTCCTCCCACCGCAGCGGGGCGGAGACCGTGGCGCGCGGCCGGGCGCGCAGCGAATACGCCGAGGCGATGGTGCGGTCCCGGGCCATCTGGTTGTAGTCGACGAAGATCTTCGCGCCGCGTTCCTCCTTCCACCACGCCGAGGTGACCAGCTCCGGCAACCGCCGTTCCATGGCCCGCGCCACCGTGATCGCGGCCCGTCTGACCTCGGTGAACGTCCACTGCGGCCGGATCGGCACATAGACGTGCACGCCCCGCCCGCCGGAGGTCTTGGGCCAGCCGCGCAGCCCGTGTTCGTCGAGCAGTCCCCGCAGCTCGTGGGCGACCCGTACGGCGTCCGCGAAGCCGGTGCCGGGCTGCGGGTCGAGGTCAATCCGCATTTCGTCGGGGTGCTCGGTGTCGTCGCGGCGGACCGGCCACGGGTGGAAGGTCAGACAGCCGAGGTTGGCCGCCCAGACCACGGCGGCGGGCTCGGTGGGGCACATCTCGTCGGCGAACCGCCCGCTGGGGAAGGCGATCCGGGCGGTGGGCAGCCAGTCGGGCAGGCCCTTGGGCGCCCGCTTCTGGTAGAAGAACTCGCCCTCCACGCCGTCGGGGAAGCGCTGCATCGTGGTGGGCCGGTCGCGCAGCCCGCGCAACACCCCGTCCGCGACCGCGAGGTAGTACCGGGCGACGTCCAGCTTGGTGAAGCCGCGCTCCGGGTAGTACGTCTTGTCCGGGTTGGACACCCGCACCGTGCGCCCCGCGACGTCCAGCTCGACGGCCTCGTTGGCCCGACCTCCGGTCATGCCTCCACGCTAGAGCGTGCCCGGGGGTTCCGCCCGGCGCGCGGGAAGCGGCCCGAGCCCTCAGGATCGGGACCATGGACCTGCCCGTCATGCCCCCGGTCTCCCCCATGCTCGCCAAGCCGGTGTCCGGCATCCCCGCCGGCATGCAGTACGAGGCCAAGTGGGACGGCTTCCGGGTCATCGTCTTCCGGGACGGTACGGAGGTCGAGATCGCCAGCCGTACGACGAAGTCGCTCAGCCGCTACTTCCCCGAGGTCATCGCGGCGGTCCGGGACGAGCTGCCGCCGCGCTGCGTCGTCGACGGTGAGATCGTCATCGCCCATGACGGCCGGCTGCACTTCGAGGAGCTGCTGGAGCGCATCCACCCGGCGGACTCCCGGGTCCGCACCCTCGCCGAGCGCACCCCGGCCTCCCTGGTCGCCTTCGACCTGCTGGCCCTGGGCTCCGACTCGCTGCTGCGCGAGCCGCAGGCGGCGCGCCGGGAGGCGCTGGTGGCGGCGCTGCGGACGGCCGGGCCGCCGGTGTACACCGCGCCCGCCACCACCGATCAGGAACTGGCGCAGCGCTGGTTCACCCAGTTCGAGGGCGCGGGGCTGGACGGGGTGATCGCCAAACCGCTGGACCTGCCGTACCGGCCCGGTGACCGGGTGATGTTCAAGGTGAAGCACGCCCGCACCGCCGACTGCGTCGTGGCGGGCTACCGGCTGCACAAGAGCGGCCCCGTGGTCGGCTCGCTGCTGCTGGGCCTGCACGACGACGCCGGTCAGCTGCAGCACGTCGGGGTGTGCGCGTCCTTCCCCATGGCCCGGCGGCGCGCACTGGTCGAGGAGCTGGCGCCGCTGCGGACGGACGATGCCGGGGAACACCCGTGGGGCGCCTGGACGGACGAGGAGGCGCATGCGTCCCGGCGTATGCCCGGCGGGCCGAGCCGGTGGAGCGGCGGCAAGGACCTGTCGTGGGTGCCGCTGCGCCCGGAGCGGGTGTGCGAGGTGGCCTACGACCACATGGAGGGCAACAGGTTCCGGCACACCGCCCAGTTCCGCCGCTGGCGCCCGGACCGTACGCCGGAGAGCTGCACCTACGCCCAGCTGGAGGAGCCGGTGGGCTACGACCTGGGGGAACTGCTGCGGGGCTGACGCCGGGAGGCCGCGGGGCGTCTCCGCCTAGCGCCCGTCCTCCTCCGGCGGCCAGCGGCGCCGGCTCTCCCCCGGGGCGAGGCGGTCGACGACCTCGGCCAGTTCGGTGCAGGCCAGCTCGATCTTGCGGCGGACGGCGATCTGCTCGGTGACGACCGCCGACAGCAGCAGCGCGGTCAGCGCGGCGGAGGCGTTCAGCGCCTGCAGGTTGACCATGGCCTCCAGCAGGCTCTGGCCCGCGAAGGGCCCGGTCCGGTCGGTCGCCGCCGAGATCGCCAGGACGGACACCACCAGCACACAGGGCGCCGCACCGGCCAGCTGGAAGCGCAGCGCCGCCCACACGATCACCGGGAAGACCAGGAACAGCAGCGACAGCGCGCTGTGCACCGCCAGGAGGGAGGCGAGGACCGCGGCGGCCAGCAGCGCCGCCGCCTCGACCGACCGGACCACGGGCAGCTCCCGGGGCGGCCGCAGGGTGCGGAAGGCGAGCACCAGCGGGGCGACGACGAGGACACCCATCGCGTCGCCCACCCACCACGCCGCCCAGGTCCGCCAGAAGTCCCCGGCCGGCAGGTCACCGGTGATGACCTGGGTGCCGCTGCCGAAGGTCGCGCTGATCACCATGCCGGCGAACGCGCCGAGGGCGACCAGCGCGACGCCGTCCCGCAGCCGGTCCAGCTCGGTCCGGAACCCCACCTTGCGCAGCATCAGGCAGGCACACACCGGGGCGAGGGTGTTGCCGGTCATGATGGCGAGGACGGATCCGTCGAGCGGGCCGAGGGAGGCGACGACGAAGAGCGTGCCGAGGAAGTAGGCCGGCCAGGTCCACAGCCCGATCAGCAGCAGGCTGCTGAGCGCGATGCCGGTGGGCGGCCATAAGGGCGTGACCACGGCACCGGCGACCACCACCTGTTCCAGCAGCCCGATCCGGGCGGACGCGTAGTAGACGGCGGCGAGGACGAGGATCGTCAGGGCTGCCGGTGCGAGACGGCGGAGTTGCTCGGTACGCACCACATCAGCCATCAGACAACGCCGGCGACCGGGCGCCGGCCACGACACGCGCGCCCCGCTCGCGCTTCACCCACTCCTGGCCGCCGGCGCCGTCGAAGCGCAGCACGAGTACCGCGGAGTCGTCGGTGTGCCCGGTCAGTTCCGCCACGCTCATCGCCGCCGCGGCGACCGCCGCCGGATCGCTGCCCGCGTTGGCCCGCACCAGCCGCATCACCTGCGTCAGCCCGGCCTCCATCGGGAACGACGGCCCCTCCACGACCCCGTCGGTGACCAGCGCGAACGCGCCCGCCATGGCGAGCCGGCGGCGGGTGACCGGGTACTCCTCCCCCGGCACGATGCCCAGCGGCAGGCCCCCGGGGTCGTCGGCGAGGCCGAACCGGCCGTCGGTGGTGGCCCAGATGGCAGGTACATGGCCGGCCCGGGCACTGGTCAGCTCCCAGCCGGCCGGGTCGAAGCGGAGGAAGGTGCAGGTGGCGAAGAGCCCGCAGTCGACGGAGAGCAGCAGGTCGTTGGCGCGGCTGAGCACCTCGCCGGGGTCGGCGGCGTGCACGGCGACGGCCCGCAGCCCGAGCCGGATCTGGCCCATGAAGGCGGCCGCCTCGACGTCGTGGCCCTGCACGTCGCCGATGCAGAACGCCAGTGACCCGTCGGGCAGCGGAAAGCCGTCGTACCAGTCGCCGCCGATGTCCAGGCCGTGCCGGGCCGGGGCGTAGGTGGCGGCGGCGCGCAGCCCGGGGAGCTGCGGCAGCCGGGCCGGCAGCATCTCGCGCTGCAGCGCCTCGGCGAGCTCCACGCGGGCCCGCTGCTTCTCGGCGCCCTCCCGCGCCTGGGCGGTCAGCCGGCCGAGCGTGGCCAGCAGATCGTCGGCGCTCGCCGACCGCGGGGGACGACGCCGAAGCATGGATCGCTCCCGGGGGCATCGGTGCATGGGCCACTGCGGCGGCGCGCTCCGTGCGGCGGATCCGCGGGGGCCTCCTGACCTGGGCTCACGGGCCTCTCGGAGGGAGCCCGCCTGTCCGGTTCATCATATTTCTGCGGGGTGACTTCCGCTTCACGACGCCGGGCCCTCCCCGGCCGCGGAGCGGTTCACCGCCAGGTGGCGGACGCCGGACCGTACGGCCCAGAAGAAGACCCCGAGGGCGAGAACGCCCACCGTGATCGAGTCGTACGGGGCGGGCAGCCGGCCGGAGCCCTCGAAGGTGCCGAGCCCGGAGAGGGCGGTCAGGGCGAGGAGGTAGACCACCAGCCAGGCGCCGGTGCGCAGTTCGGCGGAGAGCGGGCGGAGCGGCCCGGCGCCGTCGCTCTCGACAGCCGCGGTGCCGCCGCGGGCGCCCGGGCGCCGCATGACGAGGAAGATCAGCAGGCCGGCGAGGACCAGCGGCAGGGCCAGCCGCAGGTCGTGCCAGCCCGACCAGTAGACGAACTCGCTGGCCACGACGAAGCTGACCGGCGCGATCCAGCGCAGGCCGGGCACCCAGCCGGCGGTCTCCTCGCCCGGGGCGGCGCGGAACACCGCGACCGCGACCGCCGACGCGGCGTAGATCAGCAGGTACATGTCGCCCATGACGCTCACGATGTCCTGCCAGCCGCCGAAGGGCAGCAGGAAGACCACGATGACCAGGAGGTTGACGGCCAGCGCCCGGCGCGGGACGCCGAACCGCTCGTTGACCTTCATGAAGTACCGCGGGATCGTGCCGTTCTTGGCGAGCGCGTAGGTGTGCCGGGCGTCGATGGCCACACCGACGTACGCCGAGCCGCCGGGCGAGATCACCGCGTCCGCGTAGAGCAGGCTGGACAGCCAGTGCAGGTTGAGGATCAGGGCGAGCTGACCGAACGGCGAGTCGAAGGAGACGCCCTGCCAGCCGTGGCCCAGCAGGCTCTCGGGCACGGTGAAGAGGAACGCCAGCTGCAGCGCGAGGTACATCGCCACGGCCAGGCCGATGCCGGTGAGGACCGCCCACGGGATGGTGCGGCGGGGGTTGCGGGTCTCGCCGGAGAAGTCCAGCGGGGCCTGGAAACCGTTGACGGAGTAGACGATGCCGCCGCCGGCCAGCGCGGTCAGGCAGGCCACGTAGCCGTACGGGGCGAAGCCGCCGTGGTCGGTGAGCCGACCGGAGTTCCAGCCGGAGGCGAGCAGTGCGATCACGGTGACGACCGGTACGGCGATCTTGAACACCGAGATCAGGTTGTTCATCCGGGCGAACATCCGCACCGCGTACCAGTTCAGCGCCGTCAGCAGCACGCTGAGCCCGGCGGCCAGGCCGAGCCCGCCGAGGGTGAGGGTGTGGCCGTTGTAGAGGCCGGGGAGGTAGTGCGCCGTGTACTGCATGATCGCGCTGATCTCGGCCGCGGTGCCGCCCACGGACAGCAGGGTCGACCAGCCGATGAGGGTGCCGACCAGCCGGCCGTTGGCGAACAGCGGCCAGCGGACCGTGCCGCCGCCCTCCGGCCGGGACGCGCCGAGCTCGATCAGCACCAGGGCCACCAGACCGCACAGCAGACCGGCGCCGACCCATGACAGCAGCGCCGCCGGACCGGCCGTCTGCGCCGCGTACAGGGCCGCGAACAGCCAGCCGGAGCCGACGATGTTGGAGAAGCCGATGCCGGTCAGCCCCCAGAAGCCGAGGTCCCGGCGCAGCCGACGCTCCTCGGCCTGGACCTCCGGCGCGCCGGCCCCGTCGGACCCCGCTGATACGTGACTCTCCGCCACAAAAGACTCCTCGTCGCACTGTCCCGGCCGGGTCCCGGCCGGTGTCCCGGTTCGCCGGACCCTACTTGACCGGCACCGGAGAGGAATCCCCCGTCCGCACTACGGGCCGACGGCCGATCAGGAGAGGCGGTCCGCGGGCACCCCGAAGGTCGCGGTCAGGCCCTCCCGGCCGGCGTCGGTGAGGCGGACCACCCGCCGGTACGTGCCGTGCCGCAGCCAGTCCAGGGCGAACATCCGGGTGGTGAGGGCGGCGCCCAGCGCACCGGCGAGATGGTGGCGCTGTTCGCCCCAGTCGACGCAGTAGCGGACCGAGGGGCGGCGGCGCGGCAGCCGGTCGGTGTCGACGCCGAAGGCGGTGAGCTCCCGGCGCCCGTGCGGGGTGAGGACGTAGCGGACAGCCCCGGGGGCGGTGTCGTCGCCGCCCGACGCGGGGCGTTCGGCGGTGAGGACGGCGCGCTCCTGGAGGGCGTCCATCAGGGCGACGCCGAGCCGGCCCGCCAGGTGGTCGTAGCAGAGGCGGGCGCGCAGCAGGGCCCTGGCGCGGGTGTCGGCGTTGAGCGAACGGACCGGCAACGGGCGGGCGATCAGGGCGAGTTGTTCGAGGGCGCGGGCGACGTCCGTGGTGGCGAGCCGGTAGTAGCGGTGCCGGCCGTCGAGCTCGACGGTGAGCAGCCGGGCGTCGAGGAGCCTGGCGAGGTGGCCGCTGATGGTGGAGTTGCTGACACCGGCCTCGGCGGCCAGTGCACTGGCCGGCAGCGCGCCGCCCCCGGCGAGCGCCAGCAGCACCTTGGCACGGGAGGGGTCACCGATCGCCGCCGCGACGTGGGCGACGTCGGTCTCGGCACGGGCGCCGGTGCCGGCCTCCGCGTCTCGGGTGCGGGTCTTCGCGGCTCGGGTCCGGGGCTCCATGTCTCGACGGTACGCCGACGACGTTTCGGCGGATGCCGTACCGATCCGGTCCGAGACTGGCCGCATGCGCCATCTATCAGCCCTGCTCCGTGCCCCCGCCCCGGACCGCGACCGCCCCGGCCGGCCCTCGCCGTTGCCGCTGGTCGCGGTGTGCCTGGGGTACTTCATGGTCATCTTGGACGTCACCGTCGTCACCGTGGCCCTGCCGGTCATCGGGGCCCGGATGCACGCCGGGATCACCGGCCTGCAGTGGGTGGTGGACGGCTACACCCTGGTGTTCGCCGCTCTGCTGCTGTTCTGCGGCGGCCTGGGCGACCGGCTGGGCGGGAAGTCCGTGTTCCTGGGCGGTCTGGTGGTGTTCACCCTCGCCTCGGCCGGCTGCGCGCTGGCCCCGACGACCGCGGTGCTGGTCCTCGCCCGCCTGGTGCAGGGCCTGGGCGCGGCGCTGACGGTGCCGTCCTCGCTGGCGCTGCTGCGGACGGCGTACCCGGGCCGGGCGGCCCGGGCCCGGGCGTTCGGCGTGTGGGGCACGGTCGCCGGCCTCGCCGCGGGCGCCGGCCCGGTGCTGGGCGGGGTGCTCGTCGCGGCGCTCGGCTGGCGGTCGGTGTTCTTTCTGAACCTGCCGGTGGGCCTGGCCGCGCTGCTGCTGACCGTACGGTACGTGCCGCGGCCCCCGGCGGACCGGTCACGGACGGGGCTGGACCTTCCGGCCCAGCTGGCGGCGGCGGTCTGCCTGGGCGGGCCGGCCACCGGCTGCATCGAGGCCGGGGCGCTGGGCCCGGGCCATCCGGCGGTCCTCGGCGGGTTCGCGGCCGGCGCCGCGGGCCTGGTGGCGTTCCTGGTGCTGGAGCGGCGCTCGCCGGCCCCGATGCTGCCGCTCACGCTCTTCCGCAACGCCGCCTTCTCCGCCTCCGCGGTCATCGGTGTGCTGCTCAACGCCGGTTTCTACGGGCTGCTGTTCCTGGCCCCGCTGTACTTCCAGCAGCTGCACCACTACAGCGCACTGCGGACGGGATGCGCGCTGCTGCCCGCCGTGGGCGTGGTGGCGGCCGGTTCGGCGCTCGCCGGGCGGCTGACCGCCCGTACGGGACCGAGGCTGCCCATGGTGGTGGGCCTGGTGGTGGGCGCGGCCGGACTGGCCGGCTGGCTTGCCGCGGGACCGGGCACGCCGTACGCGGTGCTGGTGGCGCCGATGGCGGCCGCCGGGTTCGGCACCGCGCTGACCATGCCGGCCGCCACCGCGGCGGTGATGGAAGCCGCACCCGGCGGGCGGAGCGGTGTCGCGGCCGCGGTGTTCAACGCCGCCCGGCAGACCGGCAGCGCACTCGGCGTGGCGCTGTTCGGCACGCTGATCGCCGGCGGCCTGGTGACGGGCCTGCACACCTCGGTGGTCATCGGCGCCGCGGGGTTCCTCGTCGCGGCCGCGCTCGCCGCGCGCCGGATTCCGGGCATCAACCGGCGGGAGCGGGTAGGAAGGAAGACGGGAACAGAGGATCGGTGCACGGGGGGATCCGTCCGTGGCCGGCGCACGAGGCGAGGAGAAGCCGATGACACTGCCATGGCGTGAGGACGAGAGCTGGCGCCGCCGCTACCCGCAGCCGGGCCCCGACTGGACACAGGGGATGCCACAGGGTCCGACGGAACCGCTGACGCCCATGGGACGGATCGAGCAGTACGGCAGGATGGGCAGCGCGCTGCGCGGCGGGTATGTCGCGCCCTGGCAGCGCAAGGTGATCCTCGGCTTCGTCCTCAGCGCCGTCGTGGTCACGGCGGTGGCGCTGCTGCTGGCCTTCTTCGGCTGACGAGGCACGGCCCGGTCGCGGCTCAGCCGCACGTCCAGCAGCCCGACCAGCAGGCGGAACGGTACGGGTGGTGCCCCGGTGCGTGCCGACGGTCGGCCGGGCGTTCTTCCTCGGCCGGCTCCTGACCGTCGACGAGGGCCCGCAGACCGGCGAGCCGGGCGGACAGCACGACGGTGAGCGCGGCGAGTTCCTCGGGTTCGGCATGCCCCCGTTCGATGCGGAAGGTCAGGCCGGGCGGCGCTTCCTCCGGCGGGCCCTGCTCGTCGACCGGCTGGGCGCCGAGCACCGTGACCAGGCCCAGCGGGATGCCGGCGGGGTCGTCCGGCCGCGGCCGGCCGTTCGGTGTCCGCGCGCCGGCCGGCGGGCTCTCGGCGGTCTGGGTGCTCTCGTCGGTGAAGGCGTTCATGTGCGGGGGTTCCTGGAGTCGGGGACGGGGCGCGGCCGGTGCCCGCCGGCCACGCGGGGCGGCCCTGCCGGGAGCCGCGCCGGCCCCGGCCCGTGCCGTGTTCGGGCAGGTCACACGGGCGACGCTAAGAGCGCCCCGGCGCCCTCGCGCGCGGGGCGGCGGTCGGCTGCGCCGTTCGGGCGACCGGGCGGGGGCCCGAGGCGTGATATCCGGCGCCGAGACCGTGTTGGTCCCGGCGCGTGCGCCCCGGGCGGCGAGCATCACGCACAGGTATGTGCAGGCACGCGGGTGCCGGATGACGCAGTCAGGATGGGCGGGACGATGAGATGTGATCAGGCCGGAGACGGGCGTGCCGCGGCGCGGGGCGACGGGCGACGGGAATTCCTCAGGTGTGCGGCCGGCGTCGCGGGGGTGGCGGCCGCCGGAGGCCTCGGCGGCGAGGCGGCCGCCGCGGAGCGGCCGGCGGCCGGGCGGCGGGACGGCCGCGAGGACCTGCCCGACCGGGTGCCGTTCCACGGCCACCACCAGGCCGGTGTGGTGACGCCGCAGCAGCTCTTCGCGGGTTTCGTCGGTTTCGACGTGCTGGCCGAGGACCGGGACGGTCTGGTGGAGCTGTTCCAGAAGCTCACCCACCGCTCCCGGGTCCTTACGGGCGGGGTGAAGCCGCGCGACGAGCGGGTGTCGTCGGAGCGCCCCACGCCGGACTCGCTCACCATCACGCTCGGCGTGGGCGCCTCGCTGTTCGACGACCGCTACGGGCTGTCCGGGCACAAGCCGCGCCATCTGAAGGCGATGCCGGCGTTCCCCGACGACCGGCTGGAGCCGTCCCGCTGCCACGGCGACCTGTCCCTGCAGATCTGCGGCGAGCACCCGGACGCCATCGTGCACGTACTGCGCGACCTGGCGCGGGAGACGGACGGCCTGCTGCGGCCGCGCTGGCGGACGGACGCCTTCCTCAACCCGTCCCGGCCGTCCGGGGCACGGCGCAACCTGCTGGGCTTCAAGGACGGCATCGTCAACCCGGACACCGAATCGGCCCGCGAGATGGGCCGGCTGATGTGGGTGACACCGCCCTGCGGCGAACCGGACTGGGCACTGGGCGGCTGCTACCAGGTGCTGAGGCTGATCCGCTTCCACGTGGAGAAGTGGGACAAGGTGCCGTTGCGGCGACAGGAGAGGATCTTCGGCCGGCACAAGGCGAGCGGTGCACCGCTGGACGGCCGGCACGAGACGGACGCACCGGACTACCGCAACGACCCGCACGGCCGGATCGTCCCGCTCGACTCCCACATCCGGCTGGCCAACCCGCGCACCCACCGGACGGACGGCTCCCGCTTCCTGCGGCGCAGTTACAACTACGACCAGGGCTTCGACCACACCGGCCGGATGGACCTCGGCCTGGTCTTCTGCGGCTACCAGCAGGACCCCGAGCGTCAGTTCGCGACCGTACAACGACGCCTGCAACACGAGCCGCTGGCCCGCTTCATCACCCCCATCGGCGGCGGCTACTTCTTCGTCCTCCCCGGCGTCCGCGACGAGGACGACTGGTTCGGCTCCCACCTCCTGAAGGCGTGACGCTGCGCTTTACGGCGCCGCCCACGTACCTGGCTTTCCCGCCGCGGGTCGTCTCGCCGTTGCGCTTGCGGCGCCTCCCACGTACCTGGCTGCTGCGCCGCGGGGCTTGCCGTTGTGCGCTTTTGCGGTGCCGCCCACGTACTTGGCTGCTCCGCCGCGGTTGTTGCTCGCCGTTGCGCTTTGCGGCGCCTCCGCACGTGGCTGTCTGCTGCGCCGCGGGGCTCGCTCGCCGTTGCGCTTTGCGGGGCTCCGCACGTAGCTGTCTTTCCCGCCGCGGGTGTTGTTCGCCGTTGCGCTTTGCGGCGCCTCCGCACGTGGCTGTCTGCGGCGCTGCGGGGCTTGGTCGCCGTTGCGCTTTGCGGCGCCCCGCATGTAGCTGTCTGCTGCGCCGCGGGTGTTGTTCGCCGTTGCGCCTGCGGCGGGCGGGTGGTTGTCGGGTGCGGTGACGGACCTCCGGGGCCGGTGTTTGGGACTGCTGTCGCTTTACGTCCCAAACACCGGCCCCTCCGGCCCGTCCCCTCCCGCTGGGGGGAGTGTGCGGGTGAGTGGGGGCGCGCGTCGTATCACGTACTTCTGACGTCGCCGGTCAGCGGGAATACCTCCCCCAGCCCGTTGGGTTGTGGCCCCGCAGGGGGTGCTCGCGACCCTTACGGGTTCTGTTCGACCGTCCCCTACGGGTCCCAAGGGCCCCTGGTACCCCCAACGCCCGCCCCCCACCCACCGCATTCCCATCCCCCAACGGGAGGGGACGGGCCGGAGGGGCCGGGGTTTTGGGCGGAAATCGGCAGCAGTCCACGGGCCCTGCCCC